>JADJCK010000010.1 GCA_016703265.1 bacterium | reverse complement strand
TTTGCCGCTGCCACGCGGTCACGGCGATTGGCGGGATGCCTCAAAGCTGCACACATGACTCGTCGATGTCGTAGGCGGTGGTGTCTGCCCGCCGGTCGTGGCCAGCGCCACGGTGCCCTGCGCCGTGCCGCCGGCCAACGCGTGAAAGTCGGCGGCGTAGATTGCCAACTGTCGTCAAGCTGCGGACCTGATTCATGGACCGAGCGCCGGGTTCCAACAGTCGGTCGTGGCCCGCCAGCGTCAAGCAGCGGCGTACGCCGCTCTGGCTCGCCGGCGCGCCGTCGTAGCCGGCTTCGCTGCCGGCCGCGGTATACCGGGCGCCGGCAGCGGCAATCGCGCCGGCGGCCGGATGCGCCGCGAACGCGTCGCCGGTGCCGCTGCGGCCAGGGTCGCCCGGCAGATGAGCGTGCACGCGCGCTGTCGATCTGCGGTTCGATTCGTCGACGCGGAAGACCGTCAGGCTGCCGCTCCGACGCCGCTGGCCGGCATGATCACGCCCGGCGACAGCGACCCAGGCCCTGGCTGAGCTCGGCTGTTCGAGGATTGCACCGGCCCGTAATGGCCGAGCACCGCGTTGCCGCCGGCATCGATCGCCGTCGGCGACGTGACGAAGGCGAGCCGGCCTGCCGCTCGTACGCGGCAATTCACGAAGCGGAAGCCCGCCAGCGCGACAGCGGTCAATTGGCCGATCAGCGTCCCAGCGGGATCAGCAGGTTGGACTGGTCCTGCGGCGTGAAGCGCGACGAGCCCGCCGGCAACAGCTGCGCCTCGGGCGTGACCTGCGCGCCGATGAGCAACGTTGGCGTCGGCAGACATGGCGGTGCGGTGCCGTGCTCGTCAGCACCGCGTCGCGTCGGCCGGGGCCGTCCGTGTTCCAGTCGACGTCGCGGGCGCGCGCGACGAAAGGAATCGCGCCCGTCACCTGGGCGTTAGCTGGTGCCGTCTTGCCGCCGGGCTGGCCGGGCTCGCGACCTCGCCCGGCAGCGGGGCTATGCAACTGGGCCAAAGGTCAGAAGCTAACGCCGTCCTGCCCAGAAAACTGTCAATACCGCCCCGGGGCGAATCAAGCCCAAGCCCGACCAGATGCTCGGCGAGCCGCACGGCGGCGCTCCTTGGCATGTTCGGTCCCCGGTTGAAGTTTCACCCTTGCTTCGAACAACGCGGGTCCGATGGCCGAAAGGCCCAGGCACAGGCGGGAGTTGCAAGTCGCGTGCCGTTGAGATGGAACCGCGTGTAAGGCACCTTGAACAGGCGAAACGGACGCCAAGCGCTAACGGTGAACCGAAGCCGGTCGCGGCTTCCCGGCCCGCTGCCTGCAACCGGGTGTTTGCGGCGTGACGGCACGCCAGTCGGTGGCCATCTCGTCGGGCACGCCGACGGCGGCCTTAATGGCAAGCGTCGCCTCGAGGATCGGTGCGCCGCAGGCCGACCGCCTGCCCTTCGAGCAGTAATCGCTGGGCAATGGCCTGCGGGTAGGCCCCCCCTTCGCGCGGCGAGCTGGTCGAAAGTGGAGGCTGTACCGCAGTTCGGCCTGCTGTGATCATAATCGCCAGGTCGCTTCCGAAACGACCAGTTCGAGATGCAGTTCGATGATGCGCCCGAGGCGGGCCGCCAGCGACCAGGTCGACCAGTTCGCGCGCGCCCTGCTCGACAAGCGGTCCATCGCGCGGTCGAACAAGGAGACGAGATCTCTTCCTTGTTCCGGAAATAGAGGTAGATAGTGCCGTCGCCACGCCGCGCCAGGCGATCATCGCCAGTGGTGCCGTGGTAGCCGTGGCTGGCGATCTCGACGACAACCGCGTCGAGGATGCTTCCTTCTTTGACCGGTGGCCGGGCGGGGCAACGGCTGAACATCCATTCAGTTGCGGTCCCGTTCGGAAGCCGGGCCGCTTCCGTGAGTCTGCTGGGCCGCTGCACCTTAGCAGATCCTGCCCTGCAAGTAAATCAATTGCGGGGCGGCCGCGCCGTTGACACCCGGGTTTCCGACTGGTAAAGTCATCTTTGACTGAATAGTCATTCATTAATGGCCCTCGCGGCGGGCACCCCGCCGGAAAGGCTGGACCATGCGCAGGCAGATCCAGGACCGTCGCCGTGCTGGGCTCCGGCGTCATGGGCAGCGCCATCGCCGCCCACTTCGCCAACGCCGGCGTGCGCTCGCTCGTGCTCGACATCGCCCCGTGAGCTCAACGACGCCGAAGGCCGCCGGGCTGGCGCCCGACCACCGAAGGTACGCGGTCGGCTGGCCGCCGAAAGCCGTGGCTGCGATGGTCAAGAGCCGCCCCTCCCGCTGTTCTCGGCCGAGCGTGCTTCCTTCATCACCACCGGCAACATCGAGGACGACCTGCCGAAGGTCCGCGAGGCCGACTGGATCATCGAGGTCGTGAAGGGAAGACCTGCCCATCAAGCTCAAGGTGCTGGCGGCCGTGGCCCCGCATGTGCGCGACGACGCGCTGCTGACCAGCAACACCTCGGGGCTCTCGCTGGCGGCGATGAGCGCCGTGCTGCCGGCCGCACTGAAACCGCGGTTCCTGGGCACGCACTTCTTCAACCCGCCGCGCTACATGAAGCTCTTCGAAGTGATCCCCACGCACGACACCGACCCGGGCGTGCTCGACGATGTCTGCGCCTTCGCGCGCGACCGCCTGGGCAAGGGCGTCGTGATCGCGCGCGACACGCCGAACTTCATCGCCAACCGCGTCGGCGTGCACGCGATGATGGCCACCTTCGCCGTGATGCAGGAACTGGGACTGACGATCGAGGAAGTGGATGCGCTCAGCGGACCGGCCATCGGCCGCCCCAGGACGGCCACCTTCCAGCTGGCCGACCTCGTCGGCCTCGACACCTTCCTGCACGTGGCCGACAACCTCTACCCGCTGGTTCCCGCTGACGAGGCCCGCGAGACCTTCAAGGCCCCCGAGTTCGTGCGCCGCATGGTCGAACGCGGGCTGCTGGGCCGCAAGAGCGGCGGCGGCTTCTTCCGCATGCTGAAAGAGCCGCAGAAGAAGCTGCTGGCCCTCGACCTGCAGACGCTCGAGTACCGCGACCAGGTGAAGGCGAAGTTCCCGAGATCGAGGCCGCGCGGCCCATCGAGACCTGCCCGCCCGCCTGCGCCAGCTCGCCTTCGGCCAGGGCAAGGCCGGCCAGGCCATCTGGAAGATGCTCGCGGCCAGCTTCTCCTACAGCGCGATGCGCGTCGGCGAGATCTGCGACAGCGCCGCGCAGATCGACCAGGCCGTGTGCTGGGGCTTCAACTGGAAGCTGGGCCCGTTCGAGACCTGGGACGCCCTCGGCTTCCGCGCCGTCACCGAGCGGCTGCGCCAGGAAAAGTGCCCGCTGCCGGCGTGGGTCGACGCGCTCTACGCCGCCGGCGCCGATTCGCTGTACCGCGAGGTCGACGGCGTCCGCTGCAGTCCCACCTCCACGCCCGGCGGCTTCGCGCCGGTGCCGGGCGACGCGCGCGCGTTCGATTTCGAGATCCTGCGCCGCACCGGTCGCGAAGTGCGCCGCAACCCCGGAGCCAGCCTGCTCGACCTGGGCGACGGCGTCCTCTGCCTGGAATTCCACTCGAAGATGAACGCCATCGGCCAGGACCACCTCAACATGATCATGACCGCCTGCACCGAGGCGGAGAAAACTGGCAGGCCCTGGTCGTGGCCAACCCGTCCGAGAACTTCTCGGCCGGCGCCAACCTGATGATGCTGATGATGGAGCGGCCGAGGGGCGGCTGGGAGGACATCGACCTCATCGTGCGCGCGTTCCAGGCCGCGTGCGGCCGGCTCGAGCACTGCGGCGTACCGGTCGTGACAGCCGCCGGCGGCATGGCCCTGGGCGGCGGCTGCGAGATCACGCTCGGCGGCAACGCCGTGCGCGCCGCAGCCGAGACGTATATCGGCCTGGTCGAGATGGGCGCCGGCGTGATCCGCCGCCGGCGGCTCTGCCTGCGCCTGTACCTGCGCAACCTGGCGCGCCTGACCGACCCGCGCGACCTGCAGCCCGCGTTCCGGCGCACGTTCGAGACCATCGGCACCGCGAAGGTCGCCACCAGCGCCGAGGAAGGCCGCGACCTCGGTTTCCTGCGTCCCGGCGACACCTGGTCGATGCACCGCGACCACGTGCCCGCCGACGCCAAGGAGATCGCGCTGGCCATGGCACGCAACGGCTTCGAACCCCCGGTCGAGCGCACCGCCATCCCGGTCATGGGCACGGCCGGCATCGCCCTGGCCGAGTCGGTCCTCTACAACATGGAACAGGGTGGCTACGCCACCGCGCACGACCGCAAGCTCGGCATGGTGCTGGCGAACGTGCTCAGCGGCGGCGCCGTGCCGCCCGGATCGACCATCACCGGGCAGGAGATGCTCACCTGGAACGCGAGGTTTCATGCGCCTGATCGGCGAGCCGAAGACGCTCGCCCGCATGGAAAGCCTCGTGAAGTCCGGCAAACCGCTGCGGAACTAGGGAGAGTGGAACCGATGCAGGAAGTCGTCGTCATCTCCGCGCCGCGCCGCCGTGGGCCGCGCACTCCAGAGACGCTTCGCCACACGCGCCCGGACGACATGGGCGCCGCCGTGATCAGGCAACTCATGGCCGAACACCCGGGCATCGACCCGGCGCGCATCGGCGACGTGATCGTCGGCTGCGCCATGCCCGAGGCCGAGCAGGGCATGAACGTGGGCCGCAACATCGCGCTGATGGCCGGGCTGCCGGTCACGGTGCCCGGCATGACCATCAACCGGTTCTGCTCGTCGGGGCTGGAGACGGTCAACTACGCGGCGCTGAAGATCGCCTGCGGCCAGGCCGAGGCGGTGATCGCCGGCGGCGTCGAGACGATGACCATGGTGCCCATGGGAGGCCTGCGCTACCTGCCCAGCCCGGCCATGGCGCACGAGCACCCCGAGTACCTCACGAACATGGGCATCACCGCCGAGAACCTGGTGGTGCGTGACGGCATCACGCGCCAGGAGCAGGACACCTTCGCCTGCGAGAGCCACCGCAAGGCCGTCGCCGCGATCGCCGCCGGCCGCTTCGAGGCCGAGATCGTGCCGGTCATGGCCGCCCTGCCGGGCCGCGACGCCAAGGGCCGGCCGGCGCAGAAGGATGTCGAGTTCAGGGTGGACGAGGGCCCGCGCGCCGACACCACCGTCGAGGCGCTGGCGAAACTGAAGCCCGCCTTCAAGGTCGACGGCACCGTGACCGCAGGCAACTCCAGCCAGATGAGCGATGGCGCCGCAGCGCGCTGCTCGGCACGCGCGCGTTCGCCGACTCGATCGGCGCCGTGCCGCTGGCGCGCTTCGTCGGCTATGCGGTGGCCGGTGTCGCTCCCGACTACATGGGCATCGGCCCGGTCGAGGCCGTGCCGCGCGCCCTGGCACAGGCCGGGCTGCGGCTCGAGCAGATGGACGTCATCGAGCTCAACGAGGCCTTCGCCGCGCAGAGCCTGGCGGTCTGCAAAGGCCTGGGCCTGCGGCCGGACGACCCGCGCCTGAACCCGAACGGCGGGGCCATCGCCCTGGGACATCCGCTGGGCTGCACGGGGGCCAAGCTGCTGGCCACCGCCCTGCACGAACTGAAGCGCCGCGGCCGCAGGTATGCCCTGGTGACCATGTGCATCGGCAGGGCATGGGCGCCGCCGGCATCTTCGAAGCGATCTGAGGCTGGTGATCACCCGCGCCGGTTCGCCACCGGACGGACAAGGAGAGCACGACAGACGGTCAGGACCTACCCCACCGGCGGCGAGTTCATCCTGCGCGAGACCGCGCCGGCCGATTGCTTCACGCCCGAGGACTTCGACGAGACGCAGCGGATGTTCGCCACCACGGTGTCCGACTTCGTCGAGCGCCACATTGCGCCCATCCGCGAAGATTTCGAGATGAAGGGCAACACCATGCTCGGCCGTGACCTGCTGAAGGCGGCCGGCCCCATGGGCCTGCTCATGGCCGACGTGCCTGAAGCCTACGGCGGCCTCGGCTCGAACAAGGCCACGATCATGATCGTCTCCGAGGGCGTGGCCTGGGGCGGCAGCTTCGCCGTCACGCACGGCGCGCAGGCGGGCATCGGCACGCTGCCCATCGCCTACTACGGTACACCGGCGCAGAAGGCCGAGTACCTGCCGCGCCTGGCCACCGGCGAACTGCTCAGCTGCTACGCGCTGACCGAGACCGGCAGCGGCTCCGACGCGCTGGCGGCGGCCACCACCGCCGTGCTGGCGCCCGACGGTCAGCATTACGTGCTGAACGGCGCCAAGCAGTTCATCACCAATGCCGCCTACGCCGACATCTGCATCCTCTTCGCCAAGATCGACGGCGAGAAGTTCACGTGCTTCATCGTCGACCTGAAGTCGCAGGGCGTGACCATCGGGCCCGAAGAGCACAAGATGGGCATCAAGGGCTCGAGCACGTGCGCCATCATCCTCGAGGACGTGAAGGTTCCCGTCGGCAACGTGCTGGGCACCATCGGCAAGGGCCATCACATCGCCTTCAACATCCTCAACGTGGGCCGCTTCAAGCTGGGCGCCAGCACCCTGGGCGGCCTCAAGATGACGATGAAGCACTCGGTGCCCTACACCAAGCAGAGGCACCAGTTCGGGCAGCCCCTGTGCAGCTTCGGCCTGATCCGCCGCAAGATCGCCGACGTGATGGCACACGGATTCGTGGCCGAGTCGATGGTCTACCGCACCGCCGGCCTGATGGATGCGGCCATTGCCACGCTCGACAAGGCGGCGCCCGACTACGAACTGCAGGCGGTCGGCACGGTCGAGGAGTTTTCGATCGAGTGCTCGATGATCAAGGTCTTCTCGTCCGAGGCGCTGGCCCATTCCACCGAGGAAGGCGTGCAGATGCTGGGCGGGTACGGCTACTGCAGCGAATACCCGCTGGAGAGGTTCTACCGCGACGAGCGCATCAACCGCATCTTCGAGGGCACCAATGAGATCAACCGGATGCTGGTGCCCGGCATGATCATGAAAAAGGCCCTGAAGGGCGAGTTGGCCTTCTTCGGCGCCGCGAAGGCGGTAGCCGAGGAGCTGACCGGCATGCCCTCGTTCGTCGACCCGCACGAGCCGGGCTTCCTCGAGTCCGAGGCCCAGCAGGTCGCCGGCATGAAGAAGGTCATCCTGGCCACGCTGGGCCTGGCGGCGCAGAAGTTCGGGATGTCGCTGAAGGACCAGCAGGGCGTGCTGGCCGACATCGCCGACATCGCCATCGAGACGTTTGCCTGCGAAAGCGGCCTGCTGCGCGCGCAGAAGAAGGCCGCCCGCGACGGCCAGGCTGCCGCCGAGCCGATGGCCGACATGGTGCGCCTGTACACGCACGACGCCATGGAAAAGGTCTCCACGCTGGCGCGCAATGTCCTGGGCGCCACCTGCGAGGGCGACGAGCTGCGCGTGATGATGGCCGGCCTGCGGCGGCTGGCGAAGCACGAGGCGCTGAACCGGACGAAGCTGCACGACCGCATCGCACAGCGTGTGATCGATGCGGACGGGTATACCGTCGGCTAGCGCCGGCCGGGACCTGGTCGACAATGGCAAGGCCGCGCTCCAATCCGGAGCGCGGCCTTCGTTCTGCCCGGAAGCGTCGCGCCCTCAGCCCCCCGCCCGCTTCACCGTCCACCCCCGCGCCTGCAGCAGCGTCACCAACCGGTCGCGGTGCTCGCCCTGGATCTCGATGACACCGTCGCGCACCGTGCCGCCCGAGCCGCAGGAGCGCTTCAATTCTCCGGCCAGGTCCTTCAGCGCCGCCGCGTCGAGCGGCACGCCGGTCACCACGGTCACGCCGGCGCCCTTGCGCCCCTTGGTCTCGCGGGCGACGCGCACAATGCCGTCACCGCGCGTGCTGTTCGTGACCGACTTGGCACAGCGGCAGTCGACGACGGGCGCGCCGCAGACCGGGCAGGCGCGGCCGCCGTCGCTCGAATAGACGAGTTTGTTGTCACGGTCCTTCATCAATCCGCACTTCCGATGCAGCGCCGCTGCCGGTGTCGGGCGTCCGTCGCGCCGTGGCAACCGTCTGCAACATGTACTGCACGCGCTCGTTTCCGGGATCCAGCGACCAGGCCTTTTCCAGGTGTGCCAGCGAGGCGATGCCGTCGCCCTGCTTCCAGTCCAGCACCCCGAGGTTGTACCAACCTTCCATCGAATCCGGCTCGAGCGCCAGCGCCTTTTCCATGGCGTTGCGCGCTTCGGCGACAGCCCGGCCTCGCTCAGGGCGACGCCCAGCGCCCGCCAGTTCAGCGCACTCTCCGGTGCCGCCCCCACGGCTTCGCCGAAAAGTTCCCGGGCACGCTCGGGCCGTCCAGCCGCGAGCTCCAGCTGCCCCAGAAGCAGGGATGTTCCGGGATCGATCACGCCCTGCACCGCGAAGGCGTCGCGCGCATACTGCAGGTCGGGACCTGCCTGCGCCGGGCAACCAGCCGCCAGGTACAGTCGCGCACGCATGGCCCGCACGATGTCCGGCCGAAGGTTGCGCCGAACAAGCATCTCACAACATTCCAGGGCGCGCAGTCGCGCCTTTTCGCGGGCAGCCGGCTCGACTTCCTCCACAGCCAGGGCCATCTGCCGGGCCAGGAAACCGAACGGCGATCCGCCTGTGAAAGCGCCGTCGCCGGTCGTGAAGAAGGGCACGCCGGCCGCGGGAAATCCGAGCACGAGCGGCGCGGCAGTCGTGCCTTCGGTTGGGCGTGCGAACCACAGGGTGCGCGACTGTGCGCACGCTCGTAGCAGCGACCCGCATCTCGGTCACCGGCCAGTTCGCAGACAAGTCCGGCATCCTGCCAGTAGACATCGGCCAGAGGCAGGTTGTGGAACCGGCGGCCGTCGATATCGCCGAGCGCCCAGCGGGCGCCGGCAAAGTCGCCGTCCGCCAGCAGCGCCTGCGACCGGATCCAGTCGTTGGCGAACGAACCCGGGGAGGCCTCGTAGCCGGCGCTCAGCGACGAGGTGTGCCGGTACTCGATCGGCGGCATCCGACCCGTCCAGTCGATGGCTTCGGCGGTTTCGCCCGCTGCCGGCCAGGCAGAGCCGTGGATGAGCGCCGGCCCGTCGGGCCGGCGCCCCTGACGGCCGACCATCATCGTCGCCGCGGCTTCCGCCTGCTCCCATGCCAAGGCGGCTGCAGGCAAGCAGGCCCAACCTGCGGTGCGTCGCAGGCTCGCGCGCATTGCTGCTGCATCCTTGTCCGCTTCTTCGGCGTCGGCATCCTCGAGCAGGCGCAGCGCCCGACTCCAGTCGGCGATGGCCGCGCGCGGTTCTCCGGCTGCCTTGCGGACCAGGCCGCGGGCCACGAGCGCCGTGAGGCAGCAGGGGTCGGCGGCCAGGGCGGCCGTGAAGTCGGCGTTCGCAGTCACGAGCTGGTCATTGGGGAGAAGAAGCTGGGAACCGTGGAGCCCCGTGCGCCACCGGGACAGGCAACCTCGACTGAAAATCACATCGAGACTGCGCGCCACCTTCCCGTCGCGGGCGCGGAATTCGCCGACCCAGGGCTCACAGGCTGCCGCAGCTCTCGCCGCGAGGGCGGCCCGCGCCTCCGGCGGCAACGCCCGGAGCGTCGCCACCTCCACGGCGAATCCCGCGGTATCGGGCAGCGCCGCGGGCTCCGGACAGGCGGCGCGGACGGCGGCCGCGCTCAACAGGAAGACAAGGACGGAAGCTGAACGGAACCAAAGGGGCATCATGCATCCTTCCGCTCGGGGTCCACCTGTAGGTACCGAAGCGGCGCCGGCCTGACAAGCGCCGGCCGCCGATCCTAGTGCGGCAAGTCCGCCTTCTCCCACCAGCGGCGCCGCAGTCCATAGGCCACGCCCAGCGCGACGAGGGACAGCGCTGCCATGATCGGCACGGAGATGCTGTACGGCTGCGAGCTCAGGAGTGCGTGGCCCCAGATGAAAGACATCACCAGGAATACCGACGGCAGGGAGCTGTGCCCCTGCGGCCGCAGCGCCACGCCAAGCCAGGCGAACGGCGCCAGCATGGGCACCAGCCAGATGCCGTGCGGCAGAGGCGCGCTGTAGGGTGACCAGGTTGCCGTTCAGGTCAGCGGCGGCAGCACGGCAGCGAAGAACTTGAACACCGCGGCTGTCAGCAGCGTCCCGCCGAGAGCCAACAGCATCAGCCGCCCCATCAGCTCCACCTCGGCGCGGATGCCGGTGCGCCGCGAGCACGAGGTCATCGGCGCCGTGAGCAGCACGGCCGCGAGACTGAAGAACGGCCAGCTGGCCCACTGGTAGACCAGCCCCGCGAACCAGAAGTCCAGCATGCCCTCGCGGGAATCGCCGTCGATGTAACCGCCCGACAACATCATCACCGGGATGCCGAGGCCCAGCACCACCAGCAACCAACGGCGCACGGTGACGGTCATGGCGATGTCCAGCGCCAGCAGTTGCCAGATGCGAGTCAGGACAGGGCGACCGTTGCCGTTAGCGATCGCCGCGCGGCCGATCAGCCGGTCGATCAGGCGACGCCGCCAGGCCGGCCCCTGTCCTGCGCGGACATGACAACCCCTCTGCTGCTTGTACGCGACGATGCGCCCGGGTCGGAACAGGTCGTCCCGCCGAGCACCATCGTGCCGTGAAGGCGCCAGTACAGCCCCGGCTGCGCCAGGCTGCGCCCGGGCAGCCCGCAACAGCGCCGCCGCAGCCACCAGCCACGGCCACGCCGTGTCGAAGACCGCATCCAGTTCACCGGACTGCGACCGGTAGCCACGATCCTGGCCGGGAACCAGAGGTACCAGATCCAGACCGGGACCTGGAACGACCACGGGATATAGAAACGTCGCCAGCGCGAACAGCGCGTGGACACACAGCACCGAACCGGCCACCATCAATGGGCGCATGCCGCCGAAGTCCGGATGGAAAGCACCGGCAATGCAGCCATCACCACGGCGAGCCCGGCCGCCCAGGAGAACTGGGCCTGGCAGGGTTCCTGCGCAGCCCCGGCTGGAAGAAGCCGGCTGGCCGCGATGATCTCCTTGTGCGAGGTCGTTACCGCACAGGTGACCTGCGCGGTCATGAACAGCGCGCTGAACGACGCCATCGCCTGGCTGCCCGACCTGAAGACCGGCACGATGACGACCACCAGCGGCACCGCCACGCCGAGGCTCATCCGCGAGACCATCCCCGCCTCCCACCAGCAACTGCGATTCAGGCCCATCGCGTTTCATTCCTTCCTCCCGTCGTTTGCGGTGGCGTTGAGCCGGTAGATCTCCTCGAACTCGAGGCCACGCACCCGGGCCTCGACGCCCCAGCGCACCCGCGCGCCGCCTCGACCTGGTGGCGCGGCACGTTCCGCAAAACGGCCCATCGCGCCCGCGCCGCCGGTCGCCCGTCACCGTCAGCAGGCCCGGCAGCGGCAGCGGGTCGGCAGGTCGGCGCCGACGGCGG
>JADJCK010000009.1:300000-378998 GCA_016703265.1 bacterium | reverse complement strand
GCGCTGACCGTCGAGGAGACCGCGACGCTGCTGCGGGCCCGCGACCCGGACCTGCGCGCCGAGATCTTCGCCGCCGCGCGGCAGCTGAAGGAAACGGTGTACGGCAACCGCATCGTGCTGTTCGCGCCGCTGTACGTGGGCAACGAGTGCGTGAACGACTGCTCGTACTGCGGCTTCCGCAGCAGCAACGCCGAGGCCGTTCGCGCCACGCTCGACCGCGATCAGGTGCGCCGGCAGGTGCTGGCCCTCGAGCGCGAGGGGCACAAGCGGCTCATCCTCGTGTTCGGCGAGCACCCGGACTACGACCCTGAGTTCATCGCCGACAGCGTCCGCGAGGTCTACGCCACCCGTGAGGGCACCGGTGAGATCCGCCGCGTGAACATCAATGCCGCGCCCTTCGACGTGGACGGCTTCCGCACGATCCGCGAGGCGGGCATCGGCACCTACCAGGTGTTCCAGGAGACGTATCACCACGGCGCCTACGCCCGCGCGCACCCGGCCGGCACCCGCAAGGGCGACTACCGCTGGCGCCTGTCGGCCCTCGACCGCGCGATGATGGCCGGCTGCGACGACGTGGGCCCTGGCGCGCTGTTCGGCCTGCACGACTGGCGCTTCGAGGTGCTGGGCCTGGTCCGCCACGCGCTGCACCTGCAGGAACGGTTCGGTGGGCCCGCACACGATCAGCTTCCTGCGCCTGCAGCCCGCCCGGGCGTGCACCTGGAAGGCCTGCCGCTGCTGGACGACGACGACTTCCTGCTGCTGATCGCCGTCCTGCGCCTGGCGGTGCCCTACACGGGCCTGATTCTGACCGCGCGCGAGCACGCCGACCTGCGCCGCGCCGCGCTGGCCCTCGGCGTCTCGCAGATCGACGCCGGCACCCGCCTGAACTGGGCGGCTACGGCGAGCCTGCGGCGCTGCCCTGCTCGGAGCGCGGCCAGTTCGCCCGGCGACACTCGCTCGCTGGACGAAGTGATGCGCGAGCTGGTCGACGACGGCTACCTGCCCAGCTTCTGCACCGCGTGCTACCGCAAGGGCCGCACCGGCGAGCACTTCATGGAGTTCGCCATCCCCGGCTTCATCAAGCGCTTCTGCACGCCCAACGCGCTGACCACGCTGCAGGAGTACCTGATCGACTACGCCGCGCCCGGCACGCGCACGGCCGGCGAGGCCCTGATTGCGCGCGAACTCGCGGCGCTGCCGGGCGGCGCCGCGGCCGCTGACCTGCGAGACCGCCTGCGACGCGTGCGCGAGAACGGCGAACGGGACCTCTGTTCCTGAGGGCGGCACGGCCGCCGGGAAGGACTCGACGATGCAGGCAACACCCCGGGGACTGCGGCTCCACATCGGCCTCTTCGGCCGGCGCAACGTGGGCAAGTCGTCGCTGCTGAACGCGCTGGTGCGCCAGCAGGTGGCCATCGTCTCGGAAGTGGCCGGCACCACCACCGACCCGGTCGAGAAGCCCATGGAACTGCTGCCGCTGGGCCCCGTGGTGTTCATCGACACCGCCGACGTCGATGACGAGGGCCACCGGCGCGCGCTGCGGATCGAGAAGACGCGCCGCATCCTCGACCGCACCGACTGGCCTGTCGTCGCCGCCGACGACGGCTGGGGCCCCTTCGAGGACGAACTGGTCGCCGAACTGACCTGCCGCGGCACCCCGTCATCGCCGTCTGGAACAAGGCCGACCTGGCCCCCATGCCGGCTGCGCTGTCCGGGCGCGAGTTTCCTGCGTGGGCCACGGTCGCCGCCACCGGCGAGGGCCTCGACGCCCTGGGCCGCGAACTGATCCGCCTGGCTCCCGAGGACTGGATCAACCCGCCCAGCATCCTCGGCGGCCTGGTGCGCGCCGGCCAGACGGTCGTACTCGTGATTCCCATCGACCAGGAGGCGCCTAAGGGACGCATCATCCTGCCGCAGGTGCAGGTGATCCGCGACCTGCTCGACCCGGGCGCCTGGTGCGTGGTGGCTGGGCGGAAGACGCGCTGGCCGACGCGCTGGCGTCACTGCGGTGTGCGCCCGCCCCCGTCGTCACCGACTCGCAGGCCTTCGCCCAGGTGGCGGCCATCGTGCCTGCTGAAATTCCCTTGACCGGTTTTTCCATCCTGATGAGCCGCTGGAAGGGCGACCTCGCCGAGCTTCGCGCGCGGCGCCCGCGCGATTGGCGCCTTGAAGCCCGGCGACCGCGTCCTCATCATCGACGCCTGTACCCACCACCCCATCACCGACGACATCGCCCGCGAAAAACTCCCCGCTGGCTGAACCAGCACGTGGGCGGCGACCTGGCGATCACCAACTCGCAGGGCCGCGACTGGCCAGCTGATTTGGCTTCTTTTAAGCTGATCGTCCACTGCGGCGCCTGCATGTGGAACCGCCGCGAGATGCTCTCGCGCATCCTGCTGGCCCGCGAGGCCGGCGTCCCGATCACGAATTTCGGGATGGCCATCGCCTGGTCGCTGGGGGTGTTCGAGAGGGCTTTGGGGGCGTTTGGGGAGATACCGGCGTCGCGGTGACGGAGGTTGCCTCCGGCCCGCTTGCCATGCTCCCCCACGACCTGGCGCCCAGCGCTGACCTCTTACGGCGCGAGCCCCGCCGCCCCGACTTGCGCCGGCGCAAGTCCCGTCTGTTCATGCGCGAACCGATGGCACCGCGAGCACAGCGTGACCAGATTATCTGCCTTGTTCGACCCGCCCCGTCCGCGTGGAATCACGTGATGCACCTCGAGGAAACGCGCTGCGCCACACCCCGGCGTGGCGCAGCGATGCCGGTCGCGGGCGAGCACTGCGCTTCTCACTTTGACGGGATCGTGGCGTGATTGCGCCGGCCTGCCTGTTCCACGCGCGCGTCGCACCCGGCGGCCGCGACTTGCGCCGGCGCAAGTTTTCGCTCGCCGCGCGCGGTCACGGCCGCGGCCTGCCCGCAGTCGGGGCACTGGTGGATGACGATGCGGGCGGCGGGGCCTTTCGCGCGGGGGCTGGCGTCGGCGTCGGCCGGGCCCTCGACCAATGATTCCAACGCTGCGAGGACCAGGTCCATGCGGTCGGCCGTGCGCGGCACGAGGCCGCGCTTGCGGGCGCGTTCGACGAGCGCCTCGAACCGCGCGAGCTGCAGGCCATCGGCGCGGAGGGTAATGGTGGTGAGTGGGTCTTCGGCAGCGGTGTTGTTGCTGGCGCCGAATTGTCCGGTGGCGTCGACGTGTTCACTGGCCAGATTTTCCCCCTCGGCGAGGAGTTGCGCCGGCGCAACTGCCGCCCCCAACTCCAGCTGACCAGCGCTCGCGGTTCCGCCTCGGCGTCGCCGCTTCCGTGCCTCCAACACCTCACGCTCGAGCTCGCGTCGGCCGGTCACCTTCGCCTTCGCGACCCAAGCGGCCTGGGTAGTCTCGCCGGCCACGCGGGCCACCTGCTGGGCCTTGGTCCAGCCGAGCTCGCCGGTGGCTACGGCTTCACGCAGTTCGGGCAACCGGTCGAGGTCGTCGGCCAGGCGCTTGAACTGCCAGTAGCGGTTGCGGCTGAAGCCCAGTTCGTGGACCGCATACAGTTCCAGTGAAGGGTGGCCCAGCGCGCGGAAGAGCTCGCGGCGCTGCACCTCGGCGAACCAGAGGACGGCGCATTCGCGAGCGCGGTCGCAGGCGGCCAGGGCCTGGCGCAGGGCGGCGTCGACCGCGGCGGCGGGCTGGTTTGGGGAATAGGTGGGGAGCACGGCGGTGGCCATGTGGGGCTCGGCTTTCGGGGAGGAGGTGAGACGAAAATATAGCGATAGTTGTTCTATATGGCAATAAAAAATGTGTATGTCTGGAAATAATACGGTATACAGTATGGTGGCGCGGCCGCCCGTTCGCCTTGCCGGGACGGTTGGCCCAAACGACCAGCCCATGAGCTCGGCCTGCGCGCCCTGCTTGCAGGACCAGCCCGGACGCCCAGCCCGCCAGACTTGCGCCGGCGCAACTCCCAGCCTTGCCTCGCACCATCGCCAATCCGCTCCGAAACAGCAGCGCCGCCCCGCTGCCCCGGGACGGCGCCTGTTCCTGCCTGCGGACGTCGGCCGCGACCGCGGCCCGCCTACTCCTGCTCGATCACCTCGAGCAGGAACGCCGCCGCGCGCGGGTCGTCCTCGAATTCGCTGACCCAGTAGACGGCGGCCTGGCGGATCTCGGGGTCGGTCTCCTTGCGGGCGATCACCAGCAACAGGTCGAGCGCCTGGTTGCGGTCCTCGACCTGGGTCAGGACGTGGCAGACCTGCATCTTCAGCTCGCTGCCGGCGGCGCGGTCGTAGACGCCGCGCAGCTGGGGTACGCTCAGCTTGCCGTTCTGTGCGGCGAAGTGCAGGGCCTGGGCGCGCAGTTCGTCATCGGCGCGCGGGTTCTCGATGATGCTGAGGAACACGTTCTCGGGCACCGCGTCGTCCAGGCGCGAGAGCGTCAGCAGGGCGACCTGCAGCAGTTCGCTGTCGGACTCGTCGCGCAGGACCTGCTGGGCCAGGGCGCTGACCTCCTTGTCGCGGCCGCTGTTCGAGAGGCTGAACAGGGCCTGGCGACGACGCTCGATGTCGGCGCCGCGGTCGCGCACCAGTGATGTCAGCACGGCGAAGGCGCGGTCGCCGCCGTGGCGGCCGATCGCATGCGCGGCCGATTCGCTGACGCGCGGGTCCTCGGCGCGGTTGAAGACGGCGACGATGGCGTCCAGCGAGCGGTCCGAATCCTTCATCGACAGGCAGATCACGACTTCCGACAGGAGGTCGGCATCGGTATTGCCGCCGGCCAGTTCGATGAGCAGGTCCTCGGCGCGCGGGTCGTCGGTGCGGCAGAGCAGGAAGACGGCGTTGCGGCGGTACGAGGGGCTGGCCGGGCGCTTGCCGCGCAGGATGTCCGCGAGCACGGGCAGGGCGCGGTCCGGGTCCATCTCCAGCAGAGCGTGCAGGGCCTGGATGCGCGTTTCCTCGCGCTGGTCGTCGTTGCCCGACAGTTCGCGCACTTCGCGGGCGGCGTCGACTTCGCCGCGCTGGGCGAGCTCCGCGTAGACGCGCGCCAGCAGGGCTTCGCCGTCGCGGGCGGTTTCGGCGCCGTCGAAGTCGGCCTGCTGGCGGCGCAGCAGCTCGGCCGCGCGCCGGAGTTCGGAGGTGCGATCGAGGCGATAGCGGGCGAAGGCTTCCCAGTAGAGCGCGTTGCCGGCCTCCCGCGTCTGCAGGATCTGTTCGCGCCGCGCCTCGAGCAGCGCCGCGGCGCGCGCGAAGTCCTCGCGGTTGAGTGCCTGGCGGGCGGCGTCGAGTTCGGCGCGGGCTGCGGCGAGGGCAGCCTTCTCGTCGTCGAAGTGCCCGGGAGCGGGGGTGCCGGCAGGCGCCGGGCCAGGCGTGCGGGGCGCCGGTGGCGCTGCCGGTGCCGGCGTGCCGGCAGCAGCGGCCGGTGCCGGTGCTCGCGGGGGTGCCGCAGCGGCCGGTGCCGTTCGCAGGGAGCAGGCGGCGCTCAGCGCGAGCACGGCCAGCACGAGTCTCGTCGGGATACAGTTCGTGCGCATCATCGTGTCCTTTCGCTAGAGGGCGCCGGCTACGCGCAGGCGCTGGAGAGTGGCACGTTCGTGAAGACCGTCGGCGATGCGCGCGGCCTCGCCGGCGCTGCCGCGTTCGGGCAGGGCGGCGATCTGTGCGAGCACAAGCTCGAGTTCGCGCAGGAGGCGGCGCGCGTCCGGGTCGTCGGCGGCGGGGGAATCGAGCAGCAGGCGCGTCTGCGTGAGCAGGCCGGTCGCCCAGTCGGCGGTCGCGGCCGCCGATTCTTCGTGCGCGGGTTGGGCCTGGAAGCCGGCCAGGCGCATCTCGGCGCGGCCGAACAGCTGCGACGTCGCTTCGCGGTAGCCTGACGCGCGGCGCTCGGCGAGCGTCGGGCCCGGGGACTGTGTGGCCTCAGTGGCCTGCGTGGACTGCGGTGCCGGCGGCGCGGTCCAGCGGCCGACCGCCACGCCGAGCACCAGTACCGCTGCCAATGCGGCACCGCCGCCTGCCCAGCGCCAGGCGCCGGCGCGTCGGGCCGACGGGAGCGGGCGTTCCGTGGTCGTGCGCGCGGCCGCGATCTGCGACCACATGCGCTCTCGCGGCGTTGCCGGCGGTTGCGGCAGCGCGCGCAGGGATTCGTTGAGAAGGCGGTCGTCGTTCATCGTTCCACTCCCGCGACCAGGGCCAGCCGCAGCTTGCCGCGCGCCCGCGACAGGCGCGCCTTGATGGTGCCGACCGGGGCGCCGCTGGCCGCCGCGATCTCCTCGTGGGTGAACCCTTCGAGTTCGTGCATCACGAACGCCAGGCGATGCACATCGTCGAGTGCGGCCACCGCCCGCTCCAGCCGCCGGCCGAGTGCGGGGTCGCGCTCGGGCTCCGGCGAGGCGACCGGAAGCTGCTCGATCTCGTCGACCGCCGTCTCGTGCCGCCGCACCCGGCCGCGGCGGCGCAGGCCGCCCAGGATCACCGTCACCGCCACGCGGTGCAGCCAGGCGCCGAGGGGACCGTCACCGCGCCAGCCGGACAGCCGGTCGAAGGCCCGCAGGAAAGCATCCTGGGTCAGGTCCTCGGCCAGTGTCGCGTCCCCGCTCATGCGAAAGGCCAACCGGTAGATCCGGTCGACATGCGCATCGTAGAGATGCCGTTCGGCTTGCGCGTCGCCGGACAGGATCCGGCGGGTGAGCTCATGATCGTCCACTGGTTTCCTGACGGCTGGGCTTCCGGAGTCCCGTGTCATCCCCAACGACACTCTGGAGCGGCCAGGGGTTGCCTCCCATGAGAATTTTCTTTACTCCGGGCGGTATTTGACCGATCTTTGGCGAGACAAAAAAGTTTTGTCGCCATTGAAACAGCATTTTCGAAATTGGGCCCGGGAGCCGGTCATGAGAGCGGAAGAGCTGCAGCTGAGCGCCAGCCTCGAGGACTACCTGGAGGCCATCTACCATACGGTGGCGGCGAAAGGGGCGGCGCGTGCCAAGGACATTGTCCTGCGCATGGGTGTGCACAATTCGTCGGTCACGCAGGCACTGCGATCGCTGTCCGAGAAGAAGCTCATCAACTACGCGCCCTACGATGTGATCACGCTCACCGACGCGGGCGAGGCCCTGGCGCTGGGCGTGGTGCGGCGGCACGAGACGCTCTCGAAGTTCCTGAACCATGTGCTGGGGCTGCCCGATGCCGAGGCCGACGCGGAGGCGTGCCGGCTCGAGCATGCAGTGAGCGGCGGGGTGCTCAACCGGCTGGTGCGGTTCGTCGAGTACTTCGAGAGCTGTCCACAGAACGATGTGCGCTGGGATGATGCCGCCGGGTTCTTCTGCAACCGTGCGCCGGGCTCCCACAACGGGACGTGCGGGCGCGACGAGTGCGGGGGCGACATGCAGCTGAGCGATCTCTTGCCCAAGGATGCGGTCGATGCCGCGCGCCCGAAGGAGGCGCAGTGACATGCCGCTGACGATGGTGCATGAGGGAACGCGCGCGGTGCTGAAGTCGATCGACGGCGGGCGCCAGTTGCGGGGGCGGATGGCGGCGCTGGGCCTGTTGCCCGGGGCGGAACTCGAAGTGATCCAGAATTCGGGCCAGGGTCCGTTCGTGGTGGCGGTGCGGGGAAGCCGCATCGTGATCGGGCGCGGCATGGCGGCGCGCATCCTCGTGGAATAGGCAGGCCGGGGACAACGTGACGAGCACCCTCGACAGGACCCTCACCGTGGCCGTGGCCGGCAATCCCAATTCCGGCAAGACGACCATCTTCAACAACCTGACCGGCGCGCGGCAGCACGTGGGCAACTACCCCGGCGTGACCGTGGAGTGGAAAGAGGGCCTGGTGCGCCGCGGCGACCTGCGCCTGAACCTGGTCGACCTGCCCGGCACCTACAGCCTCACCGCGTTCTCGGAAGAGGAACTGGTCGCCCGCGACTACCTGCTGAACCATGCGCCCGACGTCGTCATCAACGTGGTCGATGCCTCGAACCTCGAGCGCAACCTGTACCTGACCACCGAGCTGCTGGAGATCGGTCGGCCGCTGGTCGTGGTGCTGAACATGTCGGATGCGGCGCGCGACCGCGGGATGATCATCGATCACCATCGCCTGTCGCAGCGCCTGGGTGTGCCCGTGGTGCCGGCCGTCGGCAACCGCAACCAGGGGATGGACGGCATCATCGGCGCCGTGCTCGAGGCGGCCAACAGCCGCGTGCACCTGCCGGGCACCGCCGACCAGTGCCGCGACGCCGGGCCGGGGCTCGGTTCGCTGGCGGCGCCGCAGCGGGCCATCGGCGGGCACGTGAACTACGGGCCCACGGTCGAGTCGGCGGTGGCGCGCATCGAGGAACTGCTGCCCGAGTCGCCGCATCGGCGCTGGCAGGCGCTGAAGCTGCTGGAGAACGACAGTCACGTTCTCGAGGGGGCGATGGCCGACAGCGTGCGCCACGGCGCCGCCGTCATCGCCGCCGAGTTCGCCACCACCACCACCGACGATCCCGACATCCTGCTGGCGCGGCTGCGCTACGAGTACATCGGGCGGCTGTGCAGCGAGGTCTGCCGCCAGGTCACGACCGGTCGCGGCGTGGAGATGAGCGACCGCATCGACCGCGTGGCCATGCACCCGGTGTGGGGCGTGCCCATCTTCCTGGCGATGATGTACGTGGTGTTCACGCTCACGTTCTCGCTGGGCAATCCGCTGATGGACCTGATCGACCGCGGCTTCAGCGTGCTGGGCAATTTCATCACGGGGCTGTGGCCGGTCGGTACGCAGAGCCACCTGCAGTCGCTGCTGGTCGACGGCATCATCGGCGGCGTCGGCGGCGTCATCGTCTTCCTGCCGAACATCGTGCTGCTGTTCATGGCCATTGCCGTGCTGGAAGGCACCGGGTACATGGCGCGCGCGGCCTTCGTCATGGACCGGTTCATGAGCAAGGTGGGGCTGCACGGCAAGAGCTTCATCCCGCTGCTGATCGGGTTCGGCTGCACCATCCCGGCGATCATGGCGACGCGCACGCTCGAGAGCAGGCGCGACCGGCTCATCACCATGATGGTGCTGCCGCTGATGAGCTGCGGCGCGCGGTTGCCCATCTATGCGCTGATGATTCCCGCCTTCTTCGCGCCGCGCTCGCAGGGGCCGGTGTTGTGGATCATCTACGTGACGGGCATTGTGCTGGCGCTGCTGGGCGCGCGGCTGCTGCGGGCGACGCTGTTCCGCGGCGAGAACACGCCGTTCGTGATGGAGCTGCCGCCGTACCGCCTGCCGACCGCGCGCAGCCTGCTCATCCAGATGTGGACGCGGGCCTGGCTGTACGTGAAGAAGGCCGGCACCGTGATCCTCGGCGCTTCGATCATCCTCTGGTGCCTGACCTTCTATCCCAAGCCGCCCGCGGGCTGGGTGCCGCCGGCCGATAGCGGACTGCCGGCGGGCGTGCCCTACGAGCAGATCGTCGACCCGGCGCAGCGGCAGTCGGCCGAGTTGACCTACTCGGTGGCCGGTCGCGTGGGTCATGTGCTCGAGCCGCTGATCAGCCCGCTGGGCTTCGACTGGCGCATCGGCACCGCGCTGGTGGGCGCCACCGCCGCCAAGGAAGTGTTCGTGGCGCAGATGGGCATCGTGTTCGCGGTGGGCGAGGCCGACGAGACCTCCGACCAGCTGCGTGAACAGCTGCGTGCGCGCTACACGCCGCTGGTGGGCCTGTGCATCATGATGTTCGCGCTCATCGCCACGCCGTGCATCGCCACCTTCGCCATCACCAGGCAGGAGTCCGGCAGCGTGAAGTTCGCGCTGGCGCAGACCCTGGGCCTGACGGCGCTGGCCTGGGTCATCACCTTCGGCGTGTACCAGGTGGGGATGCTGCTGAAGCTGGGGGTGGGGTGATGGGCTTTTCGTGGGAGCTGGTCGCCGTGGGGCTGCTCGTGGCCGCGGCGGGAGCCTGGGCGGTGCGGTCGCTGGTGCGCGCGATGAGGAAGCCGGGCGGGTGTTCGTCGTGTGCGGGGTCGGGGTCGTGTCCGGCGGTGAAGGGCACTGACGGCGGGTCCTGCGCTGCGGATGCCGAGGGCGAATCGTCGCGACGGGGCGTGGCGCTGCACTGAGCGGCGGGCGCCTTGAACCGGCTCCGGCGCCGGTGGTATGATCGTCCCTGCTCGCGCGCATTGCCGTTCCCCTGCCGAAGGCGATCCCATGCTGCTTTCTCCCGCAAGTCGCCTCTTCCTGGGTGTTATCACTGTTCTTGCGTTGCTGCCGTTGCCGGCGGCCTTTGCGGCGCCCCAGGCTGTCGCGCCCGTCACGTTCCGGGTCACCGCTCCGGCGACGACGCCCGCGCTCGATCCCGTCTACATCACCGGCGATTTCCAGGGCTGGAATCCCGGCAGCGCGACGCACCGCCTGACCAGCCTGGGCGGCCGTCTCTACGAGATCACGCTCGACCTGACGGTGGGCGCCACCGTCCAGTACAAGTTCACGCGCGGGGCCTGGGACAAGGTCGAGAAGGGGTCCAGTGGTGAGGAACTTCCCAACCGGTCCTACGCGGTGACGGGACCGGCCACGCTCAACCTGACCGTGGCCAACTGGGCCGACCTGCCGGCCGGCAGCACCATCACCGGCGACGTCACCACGCACACGGTGCCCGGCTTCCTGAACGGGCGTCGCGTGTGGGTCTACCTGCCGCCGGGCTACCACGTCGAGACCTCGCGCCGCTATCCGGTGCTCTACATGTTCGACGGCCAGAACGTGTTCGACGCCGCCACCAGCTTCGCCGGCGAGTGGCAGGTGGACGAATCGTGCGAGACGCTGATCGCCACGGGCCAGATGGCGCCGGTGATCGTCGTGGCCGTGGACAACGGCGGCGGCGCGCGGCTCAACGAATACACGCCGTGGTACGACCCGAACTATGGCGCCGGCGGCGGCGCCGACGCGCACCTGCAGGCCTTTGCCGACGTGCTCATACCGTGGGTCGACACCACCTACCGCACCCTGGCCGGACCGGCGCAGACGGGACTGGCCGGCTCGTCGCTGGGCGGGCTCATGTCGCTGTACGCGGCGTATGCGCGGCCGGACATGTTCGGACGTATCGCCGGCCTGTCGCCGTCGATCTGGTGGAGCGGGAACGAGCTGCTCGACTACGTGGCGCCCGGGCCGAAGCCGGCGGCGGCAATGATCTACACGGACATGGGCACGCTCGAGTCAGGCTCCACGCAGGACGCCGACGGCAACGGCATCGACGACTCCATCGACGACCTGCGCGCGCTGCGCGACCTGCTGATCGGGCAGGGCTTCGTGCCGAACGACGACCTGCTGGTGGTCGAGCAGGCCGGCGGCCGCCACAACGAGGCGTACTGGGCGAGCCGATTCCCCGGCGCGCTGCGATTCCTGTTCCCGCCTGTGGTCTCGGGTGTGCCGGCTGTGCGTGCGTCTGGCGGACCGAGGCTGCTGCCGAACGTGCCCAACCCGTTCAACCCGCGCACGACCATGTTTTTCGAGTTGCCGGAAGCCGGGGATGCCGAGGTGCGCATCTACTCTTTGCGCGGCGAACTCGTGGCGACGGTTGGAGCGGGCCACTATGCGGCCGGACGGCACGAAGCGGTGTGGGAGGGCGGCGACCGGCAGGGGCGGCAGGTTCCGAGCGGGACCTACTTCGCGCGGCTGTGGGTTGGTGGGCGTGAGCGGGGTGGGGTGGTGTCGTTGAGCCTGGTGCGGTAGGCGGGAGTTGCGCCGGCGCAAGTTCCGGCCGTCCGCCACCTCTTTTCACCAGCGATGAAGTGGAGGTGACGCGATGCGGCCGGCACGAGAGATTCTGGCTTCTGCCCCATGGCCCGTGGTAGTATGGCAACCGTAACGGATCCCGATCCTGCATGACATTCCAGTCCGGAGGGCACGCCATGAGGTCGTTTGCCGGATGCATGTGGCTGATGTTGCTGACCTTTATCCTGACGCCGGTTCCTGCGCACGCTACTTTGGACGTCAATCCGGACATTTTAGGTGTCTATTTCGACACGGCCGGGTATATCGCCTACACGAACGTTCCGGCCTTCACTCCCTTCACGGCCTACCTGATTCTGGATGCCCCGTTCGGTCCCGTGGACGGCTATGAATGCACCGTCACACATGTGGGGGTCCCTTCGTACGTGCTCGCCATGGACCTGGGCGTCGACGCCGTGGATGCCGATCCCTCGCCCGACGGCTTCGCTGTCACTGCGGCAACGCCGTATCCCGTCGTCGGCGGTGTGGTCGTGCTCGCCAGCCTGCAGTACTTGCTGTTCGCGTCGGGATCACTCGATTTCTACGTCGGCCCGGGGACGACGCAGACGCTGCCGGGCGATCTACCGATCGTCTTCGGCAATGGCGTGCCCAGACAGTGCAACGTGTCCTCGTGCGACGTCGAGGTGCCCGTGGCCTCGGTAAACGGATTCGCCCCCATCTACCCGCCGTGCAGCGAAGGCCCCTCGTTCCAGGTCCGGACGGAAGTGACCGTTTCGGTCAGTGGGGCCACAAGCCAGACTATCGTGGCCGGCACCCGCGCCGCTGCGACCGATGCGTACGACCCGGACTACGACATGCCGTCCCCGCCGCCTGCGCCGGACAACATCGTCACGGTGAGTTTCGAGCATGCGGATTGGGTCGTCGGGCCGCGCTTCCGTACCGACTACCGTGACCGCTGGCAGTGGGAGTGGTACACAGACTATCGTGTCTGGCCGCTGCTGGTGGAGACCAGTGTCGGCGGTGACCTGACCTTCGACTTCGGCTTGAATTGGGAATGGGGTCCTGGGGAGCTGCGGTTGCATGACCTGCAGACGGGCGCGCTTCACGACATATTCTCGGCGACCTCGTCTCCGACCCTGACCATCCCGGACGCCAGTCCCGGCGCCGTCACACTTCGCTACGAACTCATCATGGGCCCAATGGACCTGCCTCCCGAACTCACCCCTACAAGTCGCCCCCTTGCGGCCGGCTGGTCCATGATCGGCCTTCCGCTGACACCGCAGGTCGGTTCCACGGTGCTCAGCCTGATCGACTACCCCGCGCCGGGCACGCAGGTCGTCTACGACTACGACCAGGGCACCGGCTACACGCAGCTCGGCGCCACAACGATGGTCCACCCGGGCACCGGTTACTGGCTGGCGACCAGCGAGGCCTACGATTGGACCATGGCCGGATCGCGCGACCTGGACGGCGAGACCGTGCCGCTCAGCGCGGGCTGGAACCTGGTGGGTTGTGCGAACTGGTTCCCGGGTTCGCCGGCGGGCCTGCGCGTGGTGCAAGGCTCAACCGCGCACACCTGGGGTGCGGCGGCGCAGCTGGGCCTGGTCTCGCCCGACCTGCAGACATGGAATGCGGCGAACGGCGACTATGCCGTCGCGTCGGAGCTGCAGCCCTGGCACGGCTACTGGGTGAACGCACTCACGGACGGGCTGTCGCTGTTCTTCCACTGGGAGAATTTCCTGGCGGCGAAGGAGTCCTCTGCGCCCGCGCCCGTGGCGAAGAACGCGGCAGCGTGGGAGGCGAATCTCACGCTGGCCGATGCGCTTGGCCGTCAGGGCGTGCTCACGGTGGGTCGTCGCACCGAGGCCACCGCCGGCTTCGACCCGCTGGTGGACCGGCCGCTGCCGCCGCCGTCGCCGGCCGGCGGTCCGCGCCTGTCGAGTCAGCGCCCGGAGTGGGGGCTGGCCGCGGGCGCCGCGTTCGCTCGCGATCTCCAGGGCCTCGCCGACGTGGCGCCGGCCTGGATCGTGGAGGCCCAGGTGACCAGCCCGGGTCCCGCCATGCTCCAGTGGGATGCGGCCGGCTGGCCCGCCGGTGTCGATGCTGAACTGTACCTGCCTGCGGCGGGCCAGGTGGTGGTGCCGTCGCTGCGCGCGCAGACTTCCTACCTGCTGCCGGCGGCGACCACGCGGCTCGAGTTGCGCGAGAAGACCTGGGTGACCGCCGTGCCGGATGTGCCGGCGGCTCCGCGGCTGGCTGCGTGGCCGAACCCCTTCAATCCGCAGGTGACGCTCGCGTTCGAGATGTCGATGCCTGGGCGCGCGGAAGTGCGCATCTACTCGGTACGTGGGGAGCTGGTGGCCGTCGTCGGCGCCGGCGACTACGTGGCCGGGCGCCACCAGGCCGTGTGGGACGGGCGCGATCGCGAAGGGCGCGAGGCGCCCAGTGGGGCGTACCGTGCACGGCTGTCCGTGGACGGCCAGGACTCCGGCGCGGTCGTGGGGCTCAGCCTGGTCAGATGAGGCGGGGCCAGCAGGCGAACGGCGGCGGCGGCAAGTGAGCCGCCGCCGCCATTTGTGCCATCGCCGTCACTTGCGCCGGCGCAAGTCCCGCCTCATTGGCCTGTGCCGACCTCAGCTCCCAACTCGCTTGAGGTACACGACCTCCATCGGCGGGGCTTCCTTGTCGTCGTCAGCGGCGCCGCCGCCGCCCTGCAGCGACAATGCGGCCTCGAGGAAACCGGTCACCAGCACCGCGTTGCCGTCGGGCGTCCAGATCAGTGAGTCTTCCTTGCCGTCGCCGGCGCACTTCGCCGACACCTGCTTAATGAATTCACCGTCGGGCGTGAAGACGTCCCAGGTGAACATGATGCCGGCCGGCTGGCCGTGGCCGGAGCGGCTGTTCGAGACCCACAGGTTGCCGTCGCTGCCGAACTCGATGGCGGAGATGTCGGGTTCGTTGTGCGACATGGCGACCTTCGCACCCGGCAGCTGCGCGAGCTGCGCCTGGACCATGGTCTGCAGGCGCTGGTATTCCTCGTCCGTGCGGGCACGATGCTCGAAGGCTCGCTCGATCACGCGCTGCAGCTTGCCGTCCTTGCCGTAGACGTCGATCGCGTAACGGTTGCGCGTGCCGGCGATGTACACGCGACCGTCCCTGCCCACGGCGACCTTGCGGAAGTCGACGCGGTCGGTCTTGTCCTCGTTGAACTCGAAGGCGGCGAAGTCGAGGTGGCTCTTGCGCTCGAGGAAGCGCACCTTCTCCTTGCCGGCGGCATCCATCAACGCCACGTAGTTGGTGCGGTCCTGGCCGGCGGTACCGGCCTGCGCGATCGACTCCGCGGTCACGACCAGGTCGGATCCGTTGGCGCTGCAGTCGAACAGCTGCAGGAAACCACCCTGCGTGGGATCGGCCCCTCCGGGCGTGAACGAGCCGGCAGGACTGCCGTCGAGGTTGATCTTGATGATCTTACCCGGGAAGATCTGCGCCAGTCCCAGCGTGCCGTCGGGCATGAACACCAGGTTGGCCGGCAGGCGCGATTCACCGGGTCCGTCGCCCTCGCGGCTGAGCGTCGCGACGCGCTTGCCCTCGCGGTCGTACACGGGCACCTCGGCCAGGCGCGTGTCGAGCAGGTAGATGCGGCCGTCCTTGCCCACGCGGACCTGGGTGATCAGGCCGAAGAAGTCCTCACCCTCGTCGCCGCCGACGCGCCAGGCCTCCTGCAACGTGACGACTTCGCGCTTCCCGCTCGGCTGCGCGCCGTTCGCAACGCGGGTGACGCCGTCCTTGACGGTGATCGCGGGGGCCGCGAACGCGGCGAGCGCGCCCGTGGTCACCATCAACAGGGCTGCCGCGGCCGTTATCGCCTGGCGAAGGCTGCCGCTCGTGGTCTTTCGCGACCATGCCATGATCCGCTCCCCCTTGCTTTGGGACTGTCCAGCGGGCTTGTCAACGGTTGCAGGGCCGATACCCGGATGGGGCCGTTGTTATTCGGTGAGTGTGGCCGTCAGAGTAGGGCCCGGCTGTTGAATATGGCCACCAATTTCATGGAAGTGATGTATAGGCCACGCGAAGCACTCCCGCCGGTATTCACGGCATTCAGCTGCCGGTCGTCGGCGGCATCCGCGCCTTTCCCAATGACGCCGCTGTTTGCCTGCCGGCCGTGCTACAATGGGGAGCAACCGGAAACGGTGATGCGGGCGCCTGCGGCGTCGATACGGAGGCGATCATGAAGAAGCTGACGATGATCCTGACCTTCCTGCTGATCGCGACGACCTGCGCGGCGCAGCACTACCTGCCGCTGGCCACCGGCAACTTCTGGAACTACCGGCTGGACAACGGGATGCTGGAGATGCGCGTCGTGGGCCTGCCGGTCGACTTTCACGGGCACACGGTGCAACCCATCGAGTACGTGATCAGTCCCTCGAACCAGGGGCTGGTGAACTACTGGAGTCTGGCGCCGGGCGGCGGCGCCCTGCTGCACGGGTTCACGCGCGGCATCATGGGCGCCTGGTACGAGCCGCCGCTGCTGTGGGTCGAGGGTGAGCTTACGGTTGGCCAGACCTGGTCGCAGCAGTCGAACTTCTACATCCTGCCGTCGGGCGCCTGGTACGGTCTCTGGGACTTCGGCACCGAGGTGCTGGCGGAAGAGTCCATTACCGTGCCCGCAGGCGACTTCGTGTGCTTCGGCCTGCGGAATTTCGCCGACGGGCCGCCCAAGGCGATGTTCGGCGGCACCTACGACCTGTGCGGGCAGGTGGCTGCCGGCAAGAGCGACCTCAAGAACGACCTCGTCGAGCACTGGGTGTCGCGGGACGTGGGCATCGTCCAGGACCAGGTGGACGGCACGTACCGGCTGGCGGGCTACTTCGGGCCTCCGGTGGCCGTGTCGTCGATGTCGTGGGGCGCGGTGAAGGCATTGTTCAGGGATTGAGACCTTCGACTTGCGCCGGCGCAAGAGCCGGGACTGCGCCATGCACTCAATGTGCTATATTCATATCCGCGAGAAGGGCCCCGCTCTGATCAAGGGATATGACGTGAACCGCCCATCCCCCGTTCATCAACACAGCAGGATCATGGCGCCTGCACTGACGATGGTTCTCATCGTCGCCCTCGCCGGCTGCTCCGAATCCTCGAAACCGCCCGTGGTTCCCGACCCCGGCCCCCCCGAAGGACGCCAGGTGGGACCTTCCGGCTGGCTGGTACCGGGTGGATCTCTGGCCTGGAGTGCGGCCACGAACGAGATCCTGGCAACCGGCCGCGTGCAGGCGGTGCCGCCGACCGATGTCGACGCGCTTCAGGCCATCGACGCGGCAACCGGCTCGTACCGGGTGGTCGACGAGTACGCACGTCGCCTGGGATTGTCCGCGAGTGGCGCCGATGTGTATTTCGGGATGACCTTCGGGCCTCCCGATCCGGCCGGGCACCAGGTGGTGCGGCGCTCCCTCGTTGACGGCAGTCGCCACACCTGGACCGACGGCGTGCGTTTCGTCGTCTCACCGCGCGACTCGCTGCTGGCCGTGATGACGTCGCCGTGGTACTTCGGGGCGGACTCGCTCACCGTGCATCGCCTGGCCGACGATGTCGTCGTGGCCGCGCTGCCCGTCGCGGTGCCGCTCGCCTTCTCGCCGGACGGAACGAAACTACTGATGCGCGACAGTTCGCCGTCGACGCCCAACCATCGCGTGCTCACCATCGCGAATCTTGGCGTTGAAGCACTGCCGCTGGGGCTTCCCGCCTGGAATCTGCCGCTCGAGCCGCTGCGCTGGGACGATGGCGGCGTGCTCGTGGTCCATGCCGATGGGCCCGACACGACCGTCGTCTCCATCCGCAACGTCACCACCGGCAGCGATGTGATCCTGGTACAGGTGGTGGGCGGACTGGCCGGGCTCACCACGGCCTGGTCGCCGGACGGCCGATATGCGGCGGTGTTCACGAGCCGGCCCGTTCCCGTCTCCGGCCAGGACTATCCCGGGCGCGAGATCTCGGCCTGGATCCTCGATACGATCGCGATGGATGCCTGGGTCGTGGCGACCACCCGCGACACGAAGCCTGGTCGCTATGCGCAGGACTATGCCGGCGTGTTCGCGCCCGATGGGGCGTCATTTGCCTGGGAAGCGGGCGGCACCCTGTACGTGGTGCCGGTTGCCCGGGACCGCTGACCCTGCCGCACTCAGCCGAGCTGCGCCGGCTCCTCTGCCATCGCCGCGACCAGTTCATTGCGCACCCGCTGCCAGTCCGCCACTTCCACCTGGCACGAGCCCACGCGCGTGTGGCCGCCGCCGCCGTACTGCAGCATCAGCTGGCCCACGTTCACGGTGGAGGTGCGGTTGAGGATGCTGTGGCCGCAGGTGAAGACCACCTTCTCGCGCAGCTTGCCCCAGAAGATGCGCAGGGAAATGTTGGCCGCGGGGAACATGGCGTACTCGCGGAAGCGGTTGCCGGCCTTGATGTCGTCGACATCCATGAGGTCGATGACCAGCACACTGCCCTCGAGATGTGCGTTGTCGCGGATCATCGCCGCGAATTCCTCTTCCTGGGCGTGGTAACGCGTGACGCGCTCCTGGATGTCGGGCAGCCGCAGGATGTGCTCGGGCGACATGAAACGGCAGTACTCGATGAGGTCCTTCATCAGCGTGTAGTTCGAGATGCGGTAGTCGCGGTGGTAGCCGAGGCCCGTGCGCGGATCCATGATGAACGAGAGCAGGTACCAGCCCGTGGGATGGAGGATCTCGCGCGGCGTCAACTGGCCGCTGTCGCAGCGGTCGACCGCCGCCATGAACCCGTTCTCGTCGAACTTGGCGAACGAGGCCACGCCGCCGTAGTAGTCGTAGATGACGCGCGCGCAACTCGGCACGATGCGGCTGTCGCCGGTGAAGCCGTGTTCGTTCAGCAGCCGCAGGCGCTCGTGCTCGCTGGAGTGATGGTCGAACCAGAGGCCGCAACCCGGCACGTAGGGCACGTTGGCCAGCACATCGTTGTCGGTCACCTCGACCAGCCCGTCCTGCAGGTCCTTCGGGTGGACGAACTCGAACGCATCGACGATGCCGGCCTCGACCAGCAGCACGGCGCAGGCCAGGCCGTCGAAATCCGAACGCGTGAGCAGGCGCATGGGGCGACTCCCGGAAAGAGGAGAAATGCTGATTTGATTATCGGCGGGGCGGGGCGGGGCTTGATGGTGGGAGTGTCCGGGGACGGCGTCAATTGATGGGATATTGTCGGAATCGTGGACTTGTCGTGCACGCCGCTCAAGCGTCCGGCATCCTCACCGTAAGCGATAGAGATAGCCGGTGAGGATCATCGGCTCGATGGATCTGTCGACAAGTGGGCTGTCCTGGATGCCGTTTCCGAGAACGGCGCACTGCAACAGCAGGATCAACGCCTGCTTCCGGTCGAGCAGGTAGGTTGTGCGCAGGGAGATGTCGGTTGTGGTCGTGCGCCCGGCGATGTAGGCAGGCCGGTCTGCGCGCGCTTCGGAGGTGCGCACGCCGTAGTAGTAGTCCGCGTAGTCGGCATCAAGCCAGGTCGTGGTGACACTCGGCGCGAGCATGACCTTGCGGCCCACGAACCAGGTCCGCTCGAGACCGAGGCTGATACGTTGCCCCGTGCTGTTGCTGCTCGCATCAAGCATCCACTCGGCCGAGACATTGACGATCGGGTTGTTCCACCTGGCAACGGGCCCCGCGAAGAGACCGCTGTTGCGCTCGGCCATGCCGTCCAGGATCGGCGCGTCGTCGGGTTGGTAGCCGTTGAATCCGAACAGCTGGACGCCGGCACCGATGGACAATTCCTGTTCGTGACCCAGCTTGAAGGCGGGCGCGTTGAGGTTGACGCGCGGCACCATGACCTGCACCCAGCTGTTCTCGAAATAGACGGCCGGCAGCGCGATATAGAACGGGTCGATGCCGACGTATGCCTGCTGCTGCGCCAGGCCGACGACGCCGAGGCCCCACGAAGGCGAGGGCGGGCCGCCCGGGCCGCCCGGGCCACCGGGTCCACCAGCATCATCCGGCGCGCCCTGCGCCACGGCGATGGTGGCCATTGCGGCGACAAGCAGGCACAGCCGGCCAAGGTGCCGGGCGAACGGTACGAGCATGACGGAACCTCCGCTGGTGGTCTTGTCGCGAATATGCGGACGCATGGAAGCCGGCGCTCGCCGTACCGGGCATGGCCCCGAAACGAAGGGTGAATAAAAGCAGGACCGGGAGGCGGGGCCACAGGAAAGGAGCAGTGAATACTTGATTTCAGCTGACTATCGCCGCAGCGCGCGCGGTGTTCGATTCTGATGCCGGCAGGCCGTGTGGGACGGCCGCGATCGCAAAGGCCGCCGGGTTCCGCTCCCGTTCCCACTTGCGCCGGCGCAACTCCCGACGCCTGCGCTCACCTTATCCCATTCCCTCCAGCACCTCACGCAACGCCCCCACCGCGATCTCCACCTCATCCTCCGTGATCACCAGCGGCGGTACGAATCGCAGCACCGTCTTGTCGGTGGCGTTGACGAGGATGCCGCGCTCGCGCATCGCGACCACGACGGGTTCGGCCTCGCCGTGCAGCTCCAGCGCGAGCATCAGGCCCAGGCCGCGCGCTTCCTTTACGTGAGCGGGGAACGCGGCGGCCAGTTGCCGCAACCGCGCCAGGAAGAAGTCGCCCACAGCCACCGTGTGTGCGGCGAGTCCGCTCTCTTCGATCTCCTCCAGCACGGCGATGCCCGCCGCGCAGGCCACCGGGTTGCCGCCGAAGGTGGTGCCGTGCTGGCCCGGCTGCAGGACGTCGGTCACCGAAGCGGCGCCGAGGATGGCGCCCAGCGGCAGGCCGCCGCCGATCGGCTTGGCCAGCGTGACGAGGTCGGGCTGCAGGTCGAAGTGGTCGGCGGCCAGGAAGCGGCCGGTGCGGAAGGCGCCGCTCTGGATCTCGTCGGCGATGATGAGGAAGCCGTGCTCGTCGCGCAGCTCCTTCAACGCGGCGACGAAGGCGGGCGTGACGGGACGGACGCCGCCCTCGCCCTGCACGCATTCGAGCACCACGGCAGCGGTGCCGGGGCCCGCGCCGGCCCGCAGCGCGGCGACATCGTTGAACGGCAGCGACGCGCAGCCCTCGAGGAAGGGGCCGAAGCCGTCGCGGTAGTTGGCGCGATCCATGATCGACAGCGCGCCCAGCGTGCGGCCGTGGAAGGCGTTGCTGAAGCCGACCAGGCCCGACTGTCCGCGCCCGGCGCCCCGGCGGCGCGCGATCTTCAGGGCGCCCTCCATCGCCTCGGTGCCGCTGTTGGCGAAGAACACGCGTGCCATGCCGCTGTGCCGGAGCAGCAGCTCGGCCAGGCGCACCTGCGGCTCCTGCGCGAAGTAGTTCGACAGGTGGATGTAGCGCTGTGCCTGCGCCGTGATGGCGCCCACCACGCGCGGGTGGGCGTGGCCCAGGGCGTTGACGGCGATGCCGGCGAACAGGTCGAGCCAGCGGGCGCCATCGGCGGTGTACAGGTAAAGGCCTTCGCCGCGCACAGCCTGGAGCGGCAGCCGCTTGTAGGTCGGGAAAAAGGCGGCCTGTTCACGGTCGTTCAGGTTCATGGGCTCCTGCCTGGAAAAAGGTCTTGCATAATTATGCACACCAATGCATATTTATGCAAGAACCATGAACAACCCAACGAAACAGCCGCTCCGCGTCGCCGTCGTGGGCGCCTCCGGTTACTCCGGGGGCGAATTGCTGCGCCTGCTGGCGGGCGCCGCCGACATCACCGTCGAGGTGGCCACCGCCCACGCCCAGGCCGGGCGGCCGGTGGGCGAGGTGCACCCGTTCCTGGCCGGGCGGCTGCCGCTGGTGCTGACCGCCTTCGACGCCGAGGCGCTGGCGGGGCTCGACTGCGTGTTCATCGCCCTGCCTTCGGGCGAGGCGATGCGGATCGCGCCCTCGCTGCTGGGCCGGGTCGGCTGCGTGATCGACCTGGGCGGCGACCTGCGCCTGCCGACCGCCGAACTCTACGAGAAGTACTACCGCAAGCCGCACGCGGCGCCGCGCCTGTTGGGCGAGGCGGTGTACGGGCTGCCGGAACTGAACCGGGAACGGCTGCGCGGCGCAAAGCTGATCGCGAACCCGGGCTGCTACCCGACCGGCGCCATCCTGGCCCTGCTGCCGGCGCTGAAGGCCGGGCTCGTGAGCCCCGAAGGCATCGTCATCAACTCGTTGTCGGGCGTGTCGGGCGCCGGGCGCAGCAGCGCACCCGAGCTGAGCTTTGCCGAGATGGACGGGAACGTGCGGGCGTACCGCATCGGCGACCACCAGCACGTGCCCGAGATTGCCGGGGTGCTGGGCGGGGTGGCGGGGGCGCCGGTGACGGTGTCGTTCGTGCCGCACCTGCTGCCGGTCTCGCGCGGCATCTACACCACGGTGCACGCCGACCTGAAGGAGCCGGTGGCCGAGGCCCTCGTGCGCTCCATCTATGCGGAGCACTACCTGAAGGAACCGTTCGTCCGCTTCGGCGTGCGCATTCCCGAGTTGAAGGACGTGCAGCACACGAACTACTGCGATCTGGCGGTGTTCGTGGAGCCCCACACCGGCAAGCTGGTCGTGACGTCGGTGATCGACAACCTGGTCAAGGGCGCCGCCGGCCAGGCCGTGCAGAACCTGAACATCGCGTTCGGACGCCCCGAACGCGCACTCCTGCAGTAGAACCGAGGATTGCCATGGAAGTCGCCCACGAAGGCGTCACCGCCCCCATTGGTTTCCAGGCCGCCGGCGTGAACTGCGGCATCAAGAAGCTGCGCAAGGACGTGGCGCTGGTCGTCAGCGCGACGCCCGCGGTGACCGCCGCCATGTTCACGACCAACAGCGTGGTGGCAGCGCCGGTGGTGGTCGGTCGCGAGCAGATGGCCGCCGGCGGGATGGTCCGCGCGATCGTCGTCAACAGCGGCAATGCGAACGCCTGCACCGGCGAGCGCGGCCTCGAGGATGCGTGGGCGATGGTGGAGGGCACGGCGGCCGCGCTCCGCATCGACGAGGGCGAGGTGCTCGTCGCCTCGACCGGCGTGATCGGCCAGTACCTGCCCATGGAGAACATCCAGCGCGGGATCCGTCAGGCGGCCGAGCTGCTGGGCGACGACGGCACCGCGGCGGCCGAGGCGATCCGCACCACCGACACCTTCGCCAAGGAGTCGGCCGTGCGCTGCGTCGTGGACGGCGTGCGGGTGACCGTGGGCGGCATGGCGAAGGGCTCGGGCATGATCGCCCCCAACATGGCGACCATGCTGGCGTTCGTGACCACCGACGCGGCGGTGACGCCGGCCGTGCTCCAGGCTGCGACACGGCAGGCCGTCGACCGCTCGTTCCACCGCATCTCGGTGGACGGCGACACGAGCACGAACGACATGGTGGCCGTGATGGCCAACGGCATGGCGGGAAACCCCGTGATCACCGCCACCGAGGGGCCGGGGTACGAGGCGTTCTACCTGGCGCTCGAGCACGTGCTGGTGACGCTGGCGAAGATGATCGTCATGGACGGCGAGGGGGCCACGAAGTTCGTGGAGATCCGCGTGACGGGCGCGGCGGACGAGGCGGCGGCGGCGCAGGCGGCGCGCACCGTGGCCAACTCGAACCTGGTGAAGACCGCGCTCAACGGCGAGGACGCCAACTGGGGGCGCATCCTGGCGGCGCTGGGACGTTCGGGCGTGGCGTTCGACGCCGCGCAGGTGGAGATCGACTTCGGCGACGTGCCCATCCTGCGGCGGGACTACCGCCTCGATTTCTCGGAGGAGGCGGCGAAGGAAGTGCTCTCGCGCCGCGAGATCGTCATCTCGATCAGGCTGAACCAGGGCGACGGGTCGGCGTTCTTCTGGACCTGCGACCTGTCGAAGGAATACGTCGCCATCAACGCCAACTACAGGACGTGAGCCCGCGATGACCTCGCTCGCCGACAAGACAGAGGTGCTGGTGCAGGCGCTGCCCTACATCCAGCAGTACGAACGCACGACGTTCGTGATCAAGTACGGCGGCGCAGCCATGACGGACGACGACCTGAAGGAGACGTTCGCCCAGGACGTCACGCTGCTGAAGAAGATCGGCATCCGCGTCGTGATCGTGCACGGCGGCGGCCGGGACATCACGGGGCTGGCCGACCGCATCGGGCTGGAGACGCGCTTCGTGGGCGGCGTGCGGTACACCGACCCGGCGATGATGTCGGTGGTGCAGATGGTGCTGGGCGGCAAGACGAACCAGGACATCGTGGCGCGCATCAACCGGCACGACGGCGGCGCCGTGGGGCTGAGCGGCGTGGACAACTCGCTGCTGCGGGTGACCCGCCACCGTGCCGACGACGGCGCCGACCTGGGCCTGGTCGGCGAGGTGGAGCAGGTCAACACGGCCTTCCTGGAGTCGCTGCTGGCGCAGGAGGTCCTGCCGGTGATCGCCCCGATCGGGGTCGATGCGAACGGCGAGGTCCACAACGTGAACGCCGACACCGCGGCCGGGGCGCTGGCCGCGGCGCTGAAGGCCGAGAAGCTGGTCTACCTGAGCGACATTCCCGGGGTGCTGGTGCAGGGCCGGCTGCTGCCCTCGCTGGGGCGGGCGCGGGCCGCGGAACTGGTGGAGACAGGCTACGTCGACGGCGGTATGCTGCCCAAGCTGAGGTCCGCGTTCGGGGCCCTGGATGCGGGCGTGGGCAAGGTCCATATCATCGACGGCCGGGTCAAGCACTCGCTGCTGCTCGAGATCTTCACGCAGGACGGCGTCGGGACCGAGGTTGTGCCTTGATCGTCCCGGCGGCCGGCGGAGTTGCCATGTCGAAGACGGCCCGGCTGGTGGCGATCAAGGAGATCCTCACCGCCCGCACCATCACCTCGCAGGAAGACCTGAAGCGTGAGCTGGGCCGCCGCGGCTACCGCGTGACGCAGGCCACCTTGTCGCGGGACATGAAGGAGCTCGGCGTGAACTGGGTCACCCGCGGGGGCGTGCAGCAATACGTGCTGCCGGCGGGACCGGAGGCTGCTGCGCTGCGGCCCATCGTGGGCGCGGAGGTCACGGGGATCAATGCCAACGAATCGCTGATCGTGGTGCATACGATCCCGGGCGCGGCCCATACGGTGGGCGAGTTCATCGACGTGCAGCACAACCGGGACATCATCGGCACTGTCGCTGGGGACAACACGCTGCTGGTCATCCCGGGATCGGCCCGGGCGACCGCGACCGTTGTGGCCTGGCTGCGGCAGATTTTGTTCGACGACGCCTGAACCGGCGCGCGCCTCTCAGCACCATTCCTCGCGGACCACCTGCCCCTGCACGCCCAGCACCACCTGCTTGATCGGCACCTTGCGTTCGGCGGCGGCGACGGCTTCCTGCGCGAGTCCGAGCAGGCCGGTGCAGCACGGCACTTCCATGATCATCACCGTGATGGTGTCGAGGCGGGCCTGGTCGACCATCGCTGTCAGCTTCTGGCGGTAGATCTCGCGGCCCTGGTCCAGCTTGGGGCAGGCCATCGCCAGTGCCTTGCCGCGCAGGAAGCGCTGGTGGAACTCGGCGGTGGCGAAGGCGCAGCAGTCGGCGGCGAGCAGCAGGTGGGCGCCCATGAAATAGGGAGCCGTGGGGTTGACCAGGTGCAACTGGATCGGCCACTGGCGCAGTTCGGAGCCGGCGGGTGCGGGAGCCGCCATCGGGGTCGGTGCGGCTGTGGGTGTCGCCGGTGCCGCGGCCGGCGCGACCGGGAAGTGCTGCATGCGTGAACCGGGACAGCCGCCGTGGCCGTGGCCATGACCGTGACCGGGGCCGGGCAGCGGCGCCGCCGCGAGGCGACCGCCCATCAGCGCGCCGAGATCGACCGGGCCCATGTCGGGCATGTGCGTGATGTGGTCGTGGACGGCTTCCTCGTCGAAGTCGTCGGCGTCGCGCTCCTCGATCGTGATGGCGCCCTGCGGGCACTCGCCCAGGCAGGCGCCCAGCCCGTCGCAGAGGTTGTCGGCCAGCAGCACGGCCTTGCCGCCGATGATCTGGATGGCGCCCTCGGCGCAGGACGGCACGCAGTCGCCGCAGCCGTCGCACAGGTCCTCGTCGATGTGCACGATCTTCCGCACAGCCATGGCCGGAGCCTCCCGTTTCCATGCTTAAGTGTCGAATGGAGACAATATTGGATATATGTGTCTTGTTTGTCAAGACCATTTTGATCCCGTATTAGCAGCGAATCCGGCGCAACCCGCAGCGGAGGCTACAGAATCGCCGATTGGTGCCGATCCTCTGGCGAACGGCATGGCCGCGCCCGGCCACGTCCGCTGGCGTCATCCGCCCGGATTCCCGATTCCGGAGAGTGTCGTGAACGCAGAAGCGCCCGACAACAGGCAGGCCCGGCTCGCAATGCTGGCGCGTGTCTTTGCCGACGCGCCCGACGCGGTCTTCGTGACCGACGGGCCGAGCGGGCGCATTGTGCTGGCCAACGCCGCCGCGTGCGCGCTGTGCGGATATTCGAGCGACGAACTCGTCGGCCGAAGCCATGTCGACCTGCACGCCCCGGACGAGCGGGCGCAAGCCGGCATCCGGCATCGCTCGGTGTGGACGGGGAAGGGCGGCGATCTCCAGATGACCAGCCTTCGCCGCGCCGATGGCACGCTGCTGACGGTGGAAGTGGCGGCACATGCGTTGCGCGAGGACGGAGAGGACCTGGTCGTGGCGCTGGTGCGTCCGCGCCCCGACGCGACCGAGACCGGCGGCATGGACCTGGCCGCATCGCTGCTGCGGCTGCAGGAGCACAATCGCCAGCTCGAGCGCCGCTTTGCCGAGCGCACCGGCGAACTCACGGTCGCCAACCAGCAGCTCACCCGCACGATCAGCGAAGCGAACCAGCGTGCGCTGGCCCTGCAGCAGACGGGCCTGCAGCGCACGCAGTTCTTTGCCGGGCTGGCGCACGAGATGCGGACGCCGCTGAATGCCGTCATGGGTCTGGCCGACCTGCTCACGGACATGAAGCTCGACGACGAGGCGCGCCACACGGCCAGGCTCATCCACTCCAGCGCGCGGGCCCTGGTGCGGCTGATCAACGACCTGCTGGACCATTCGCGTCTGGAGGCCGGCAAGCTGGAGCTGGTGCGCGCGCCGTACAACCTGCACGACCTGCTGGGCGAGCTGGCCGACATCACCTCCGTGCAGTGCGACGACCTGGGTCTCTCGTTCGCGCTGCAGGTCGATGGCGACCTGCCCGACCCGGTCCTGGGCGACGAGGGCCGACTGCGGCAGGTGCTCCTGAACCTGCTGGGCAATGCGCTCAAGTACACGCGCGAGGGCGGGGTGACGCTGCACGTGCGCCGGGCCGAGGCGCTGGCGCCGCGCGTGAAGGTCGAGTTCCGCATCACCGACACCGGCATCGGCATCTCGCCCGAGCAGCAGGCGCACCTGTTCCAGCCCTACAGCCAGGCGACCGCCGGCCTGGCCGCCGGCAGCGGCAGTTCCGGCCTCGGCCTGGCCATCAGTCGCATGCTGGTCGAGCGCATGGGCGGTCGCATCGGCGTCGAGAGCGACGAGGGCTGGGGCTCCACCTTCTGGTTCACGTTGCCGCTGGAGCCGGCGCCCGCGTCGACGGTCATCGTCGCGCCGCTGCCCGTCACGATAGGCCGCGAGCAACTGGCCGGGCGCACGGTGCTGCTGGTGGAGGACAATCGCATCAACCAGCAGGTGGCGATCGGCATGCTGAAGCGGCTGGGCGTGACCGCGCGCACCGCCGACAACGGCGAGGCGGCGCTGGTTGCCCTCGCCGAATCCGCTTTCGATGTCGTGTTCATGGATGTGCAGATGCCCGGCATGGATGGGCTCGAGGCCACGCGAAACCTGCGCTCCGGCCAGGCCGGCGAGTTGAACCGCAACGTGCCGGTGATCGCCATGACCGGTCACGTCTCGCGCGAGGACCGTGATGCCTGTACCGAGGCCGGCATGAACGACTACGTGGCTAAGCCGATCAGCGGCGATCGCCTGCGCGAAGCCATCACACGGGTGCTGGCCGTTTCACCCGCCGCGCGCCCGCCGCCGATGCCGCCACCGATGTGGCGTTCGACCTCTGGGCGCTGGCCGAGCAGCTCGACGGCGATCGTGACCTGGCCGCCGAGATCTTCACGCTGTTCCTGGACGACTCCCGCGAGCGGCTGCTGCTGATGGCCGCGGCGGTGCGCAACTACGATTGCGACACCGTCGCCACCGAAGCGAAGACCGTCGAAGGGGCGGCCCAGAACGTGCACGCAGCGCCGTTGGCCCGCCAGGCCGCGGCCATCGGCGCTGCGGCGCGCCATCGCGAATGCGAGTACGCGCAGGCGCTGATCTCCGAGATGACGCAGGCCCTGGATGAGCTGGCCGTCGCCTGGGGCCAGACCATCGGTTGAGTCCTTTCCGTTCCCTACTGCCAACCTTGCGGATGACGGCGATGCCACTCGGTCTCCTGCTCGTACGCGCGCGCCACGGACAGCATCGTCGCTTCATCATTCAGGCGGCCCACGAAACTGAGCGAGGCCAGCGGATTGTCGTGACCCTCGCCGCTCGGCAGCACGACCTGCGGGTGGCCTGTCAGGTTGGTCACCAGCAGGCTGGGACCGGTCAGTGACGGCGTCACGTACACATCCACCTCGCGCATGACATCGGCCATCAGGCGCATCAGCACCGTGCGCTGCCGGTTCGCCTGCACGTATTCGACCGCCGGGATGAAGGCCGCCGCGCGGAAGATGTTCGGCCAGGCGCCGCGCCCCTGGCGGGCCAGCTGGTCGTCGCGTCCGTCGAGAGTCAGGTCCTGGAAGGCGGCAGCGGCCTCGGCCGTCAGGATGATCGACAGTGCGTAGATGTCCACGCCCAGGCTGTCCAGGGGCAGCGTCACCGGCGTGAACACGGCGCCCTGTTCGCGGCACAGGCGTTCGACCACCGCCAACGCCTCGGCGTCGACCAGGCTGTCGGGTCGCGACTCGTGGAACGCATTGCGCAGCCAGCCGACGCGCAGGCCGGCCAGCGGGCGCTGTGCGTCGTAGGGGAACGGCGCCCGCGTGACGTTGGCATCGCGCCCGTCGGGCCCGCGGATGGCGTCGAGCACCACGGCGCAGTCGTCGATCGTGCGCGCTATCGGGCCCAGCTTGTCCATGCTCCAGCTGAGCGCCATTGCGCCCTCGCGGCTGACGCGCCCGTAGCTGGGGCGCAGGCCGGTCACGCCGCAGCGCGAACAGGGCGAGACGATCGAACCCCACGTCTCGCTGCCGATGGCGAACGGCACCAGCCCCGCGGAGACCGCGCTGGACGAACCCGCCGAAGAGCCGCTCGAACCCTGCTCCAGGTTCCACGGATTCAGCGTGGTGCCGCCGAACCACTGGTCGTCCATCGCCAGTTCGCCGAGCGAGAACTTGGCTACCAGCACGGCGCCGGCGGCCTCCAGCTTGCGGATGACGGTGGCGTCGCCGTCGATGACCTGGTTGCGGTAGGGCTCGGCGCCGAACGTGGTCGGCGCGCCGGCGGCCGTGAGCAGGTCCTTGGCGCCGTAGGGAATGCCGTGCAGCGGGCCGAGGTACTGGCCGCGCGCCAGCATGGCGTCGAGTTCGCGGGCGCGGGCCAGCGCGCGTTCGGGCAGCAGCGTGATCACGCAGTGCAGCTTCGGGTCGTGGCGGCGCAGCCGGGCCAGGGAAAGTTCGGTCAGTTCGAGGCACGACACCTGGCGATCGCGGACGAGCCGCGACAGCGTGGCGACGTCGGCGAAGGCCAGGTCATCCAGGCTGGCCGGGCGGCGCTGCGGGCCGGGGTCGGCCCAGCGCGCGGGCACGTCGGGCAGGCCGGCGGCGCTGTCGCGCTGGTCCGGCATATCCAGCCAGGGATCGAAGCGCAGGGCCGGCGGCACGGCGTTGGGCAATTGCCGGGCGCGCAACGCCACGTAGGCGGCACGCTGGTCGAGGAGGTCGGGCAAGAGCAGTTGTCGTTCGGCGTTGGTGAAATCCAGGCCGAAAGCCGCCTCGGCGGCGCGCACGCGGGCCTGGTCGAGGGGCAGTTCGCCGGAGATCTCCTCGCCGCAGCCGGCGAGCAGGGCCGAGAGGGCGAGCAGGGCCGAGAGGGCGAGCAGGGCAGGCAGGGCAAACGCGGCGCGGCGCGGCATGGCGGACCTCCGGCAGAGGGTGATGGGAGCAGGATCATGCACGCGGCAGTTGTCGTCAATCGTGGGCGTGTGACGCAGCCCCGTTGCGGGCCGCGTCAGCGCGCAGCGCCGCCCGGCTCGCCCGTGCGCCACTGGCCGTCGATGCGGAACCTCACCCGCGCATACCCCTCGTCGACGAGGGACTGCACGGTCGCGCGGTCGGGCCCCGTCAGCACCATGACGCCGCCGCGCTGGCCGTGGCTGGTGATCGGCGGGATGATGTCTCCGGGTCCGTACGCGAGTTCCAGCTTGGTGACGCCCGGCCGCGCGCGGAAGTCGGGTGGCACCTCGACCGCCTCAAGCCGGCCCGCCGGCGGGAAGAAGTAGCGGTTCGCCACGGTGGTGTGACGCGTGGCCTCGAGCGAGGCCCAGTCCGGCTCGCGCCCCAGCGCGATGTCGATCACCGCGCGCACGTAGTTCACGCCGGTTCCCAGCGGCACCAGCCCGGCGCTGAAGTCGCCGCCGGACAGCCGTGCCGCCATCTCGATCATGAGCGGACCGCGGCGCGGGCACACCACCACGTCGCCCTTGCCCACACCGCTCTCGATGCCGAGCGCGCGGGCGGCCGCCTCGACCAGCGCCTCCACCTCGCGGCGCGCGGGCGTACCGTCCAGCAACGAGGGCAACCAGCCGCCGTTCTCCATGATCTGCGGCTGGAACGAGGCCATGCCATCGTACATGCGGTCGACGAATCCCGGCGTCACGGCGCGACCGCGCCAGATGATGGTCTCGGTGGAGATCTGCGGGCCGGGCACGTACTCCTCGAGCAGCAGGTCGCCGCTGCGGCCCTGGCCGCGGGCATGTTCGACAGCGTCGTCGATCTGGTCGTCGCGCGAGAGCACGCGCACCCCGCGCGAACCGGCGCGGTCGGTGGGCTTGATGACGACCTGACGACAGTTCCATTCGCGCCACAACCGTCGCACGTCGCCGCCGTCGTACACCGCGCCGAACCGCGGCACCCCCACACCCATCTCCGCAAAGCGTTCCTTCATCGCCAGCTTGTCGGTGGCCAGGCTTCCCGTCTCCGGGCTGGGCCCGCACCAGCCGTAGCGCGCGGCGATGGCGGCAACCAGGTGCGGCACGTCGCTGCCCATGGTGGCCACGCCCTGCAGCGATTCACCGGCGGCGCGTTGCGCGTCGACCCAGGCGAAGACGGCCGGCAGGTCGGAAAAGTCGATGGCGGCGGCCAGGTCGGCGGCGCCGAGGCCCGGCGCTCGCGCATTGCCGTCGAGGCAAGCGCTGCGCAGTCCCATGTCACGGGCCGTCTTCAGCATGAAGAGCTGGTCCGTGCTGCCGCCCAGCACCAGCAGGCAGGGGGCGGGGACCCATGTGCTCACGGCAGCACCGCGCCGCCGGCCACGCTCAGCACCTGGCCCGTGATGTAGTTCTGTTCGTCGGAGGCGAGGAACACGCAGGCACCGGCCACGTCGTCCGGCTGGCCGGGCCGCTTCAGCAGGGTCAGGGCCACCACGGCCTGGCCGCCGGCGCCCCGCAGTTCGTCGCGCGTCAGGTCGGTCTCGATGATGCCGGGAGCCACGGCGTTCACGAGGATGCCGTGCTCCGCGCCGTAGCGCGCCACCGCGGCGGTCAGGGAGATGAGCCCGGCCTTGCTGACCGCGTAGTGCACGGTCTTCGGCCCGTGGTACTGCCCGGCCACCGAGGCGATGTTGATGATGCGGCCGCCGCGTGCCTTCAGGTGCTTGAACGCCTCCTGGCAGCAGATGAACGGACCCTTGAGGTTCGTGTCGAGGATATCGTCCCAGTCCTGGTCGCTGATCTCCTCGAACAGGCACACGCGGTTGATGCCCGCGTTGTTGACGAGGATGTCGAGGCGGCCGAAGTGCGCCACCGTCGCGGCGAAGAGGGCGCGCACGTCGGCGCGCTTCGTCACGTCGGCGCACAGGACCAGGGCGCGGCGACCGGCGGCCTCGATGGCAGCGGCGCAGGCGCGGGCAGCGGCTTCGTCCTGCCGGTAGTTGACGACCACGTCGGCGCCCTCGGCGGCGAAGCGCTCGGCAATGGCGCGGCCAAGTCCCCGGCCGGCGCCGGTGACCACCGCGATCTTGCCTTCCAGACGGCTTTCCAGGCGCATGCCGGCTCCTTCAGGGGGCGTCTTGGCCGGGCCTCGATGCCCGGACGCGGCAACGCGGGCTGGCTGGCTCCCCGCCACGCCTGCCCGGATATCGGCCACCGGCTCCGGCCAGGGGGCCGGTGCCGCGGCAGTTCACGCAATCGACTGCAAACATGCAGGATCCGGACCAGAGCCGGGCGGTCCCAGGGGCCGCCGCCAGGCGCGACTCAGGTATCCCGGGGGCGCGAGCGCGACAGCTCGCCCGCAGCCAGTGTCGCGTAGCGCGCGGCCTGGCGGCGAAGGTCGGTCACGCGCGCCGCGAGTCGCAGGCGTCGCTGTTCGCTCTCGTTGACGAGGTGTGTGACGGCGGCGTCGAGCCCTTCGGCGGTGAGCGTCTCGAGAGCCAGGCGCTCGTGGCACCCCGGCAGGTGGTCCAGGAAGCCGCGCATCTTCGGCAGGTAGTCCAGGCCCACCGGCGGCGTACCGGCAATGGCGCTGAAGACCGCGCCGTGCAGGCGGCTCGCGACGGTGACCGCGGCCAGGCCGTAGAGCGAGACCAGGTCGAGAGGGTGGTGGCGCTTGTGCACCACGAGACAGCGGCAGCCGGCAGGCGCCTGCGCGGCCAGGCGGTCGGCCAGCACGCGGTCATCGTCCTCGCGATAGGTGGATTGCGGCACGAACAGGAAGGTGGCGCGGTCGGCCCAGCGCTCGAGCAGGCCGAGCACCGCGGCTTCCTGGCGCCGGCCGGCCTGATCGCCGAGCGGCCGCACCAGGTCGCGCAGGCCCAGCGCGATGACCGGCCGATCGTCGGGCACATCCATGTTCTCGAGCCGGAGCACCTGCCGCCCGCGACCGGGTTCGGGCGGCGCCACGGCCAGCGTCGCGTCGGGCAGCAGGTGGATCTCGCGCGGACGGCGCAGCAGCTCGCGGCACAGCGCGAACGACTCGGCATCGCGCACGGTGACCACTGCGGCATCGCCGATCAACTGGCGCGACAGGTCGCGTCCCCATTCGGTGCGCAACGGACCCACGCTCATCCCGTAGAGCATGACCGGACGATCGTGCAGGCGTGCCAGCGATCCGTACAGCGCCATCAGGGGCACCGGTCCGTGGAGCAGGCCGATGGTCTGGTCGAGCAATGCGTTGCCGGCGCCGAGCACCAGCAGGTCGCAGCCGGCGATCTCGGCCTGCACGTTCGCGAAGATCGCGGGGTCATCGTCGGGGTTCATCCCGTTGAACCAGCGGCCGCGCGCGGCTGCGCCGCTCTCGTGCTCGAGGTTCGGCACCAGCGTGGCGCCGAGCAGCGCGGCGTCCTCGGCGTCGGGATGGCGCGACAGCGCGCGGAAGCGCAGTTCGCGACCCGAGAGCGCCGAGCGCAAGCCCTCCATGAGGGCGATGAGCGGCAGGTCGTCGCCGGCATTGCGGATGCCGTAGGCGCCGGCGCAGAGAACGGTCAGGGGCGCGGACATGGATCCCTCCGGGGCGCGGTCGTCGGCCGTGACGACGCCGGGCCATGTTAGCACAGGATCCGCCGGGCGCGGCAGCGCCAATCTGGCGCCGGCTCCCGACTCTTCGTTCCTTGATGGCCGGTCGTGCCGGCATTCCTGCCGCCGGCCGGGACGCGAACCGTTTGCCGGACCCGGGGAGTTCCTGCCCATGTGCAGTTCAGCGATGTCCGCCCTGCTTGTGCTGCTGCTCGCGAGCGTTGTCCCGGCGTGTGCCGCGGGGTCGGGGGCCGACACGTCGACCGTGCCCGTGCGGCATCCGGTCGAGATTGCCTACGAACAGGCCGTGGCCGCTGCCGCGAGCGCCGACTGGGAGGCCTGCCTCGACGCCACCCGGCGCGCCCTGGCCCTGGCGCCGGGACAGCCCGCGCTGCAGCGACGCCATGCCGAGGCCCTGGCGCAGCTGGGCCGCAGCGACGAGGCGATGCAGGATCTGCGGGCACTGGTGGGTTGGGGTGTCGAGGTGAAGCTGGCCGACTTCGAGCTGCTGGCGCCGCTGCACGGCCATGCCGACTGGCCGCAGCTGCTGGCTGCAGCCGAGGCTGCGCTGACGCCGCAGGGCTCGCCCGGGCTTTCGTTCACGATGCCCGTCGCCGACCTGGTCCCCGAGGGCATCTGCCACGACCCGGTCGACGACGTGTTCTATGTGAGCAGCGTCGCGCAGCGGAAGATCCTGCGCGTGGCGCGCGACGGTACCGCCAGTGACTTCATCACGCCCGGCGCCCACGGTTACCTGGCCGGGCTGGGTGTGGCCGTCGACGCGCAACGCCGGCGCCTGTGGGCCGTCAGTACGGCGCAGGCCGACGACGGGCTGTTCGACGCGGCGACGGTCGCCACCTCGGCGGTGCATGTCTTCGACCTGGATACCGGCAATCTGCTCTGGCGCCATGTCACGGCGCAGCGCGACAGCCTCGGCTTCAACGATGTCTGCGTGCTGCCGGACGGCGGCGGCGCCGTGGCGGTTTCCGACCGCGGCCAGGTGCTTCGCTTCGGGCCCGACGGCGGCGCGCCCGTGGCGCTGACCGCCCCCGGGGCGATGCCCGGCGCCAATGGCCTCTGCGTGGGCCCGCGCGGCGATTGCCTGTATGTGAGTGCCTACCTGCTGGGCATCATGCGGGTGGACCTGGACGACGGGGTCATCTCCGCAGCCGCCGTGCCCGGCGCGGACTTCACGACCAGCGGCGTGGATGGGCTCTACCTGCTGCCGGACGGCACCGGGCTCATCGTCGTGCAGAACTTCCTCGGGCTGGATCGTGTCGCGCGCTTCCGGCTGCGCGCGGACGGACTCGTCGACGACTGCCGTGTGCTGACGGCTCGGCAGGAGATGTTCGTGGATCCGACCACGGGCGCCCTCGCGGCCGACGGCTTCCACTTCATTGCCGACAGCTACGTGTCGCCGTTCTACGGTCGCGAGGACAAGTCAGTGCTGACGGGATTCGGCCGGACGCGGGTGATGCGGATAGGCCTCGAGTGAGCGGCGAGGGGCGGACCTATTCCTTATCCACCACGTAGATGAGCCGGTAGCACTCGCCGACGTTCTCGCGCGGGAAATTCTCCAGCTGCAGGAACAGGTTCGTGTCGATGCGGGCCTGCTCGTCCATGGGCTGGTGGTCGAAGAGCACCGCGTATGACCACGAAGCGAGGCTGTGGTTGGGCGCAACGCGCCAACTTGCACCAGCATCCGCCAGCGCGGCTTCGACGATGGCGGGGTCGGGCAGGCCGCAGTCCCGGTGTTCCTCCAGCCAGCGGTGGCCGGGCAGCATCGTGAGCAGGAAGGCCTCGTGCGTGGCGGCGGCAGGCTGCGGGAAAGAGAACACGACGCGCCGGCGCGCCACGCGCAGCAGTTCCTGCAGGAAGAACGGGCGCTCGGCGGGGTCCACATGTTCCAGCACGTCGGCGGCGACGACGACATCGTACGCCCCGTCCGGCTGCGGCGCCGGCGTGGCGCGCGTGATGAAGCCCGAATAGGCCTCGTAGCGCGCGCCGGGCACGAAGCGCTGCAGGGCGGCATCCTCGCCCCCGATGTCCAGCAGCGAGTAGCCGTCCGCCAGGTCGCGCGTGATCTCGCCGGCCAGCCCCATCAGCCGCACATAGCGCTCATACCCCAGATCAGCGGCCAATGGACGCCCGTCAGGGGCCGTTTCCGGCCGCTCAGCCGTGGCCGGCAGCCGCTTGGCATAGCGCTCGGCGCGGGCAGCGTTCAAGGCGGCGGCATCCTCGGTCGAGAGCGTCGACAGGCCCTCCAGGTTCATGACCGGCAGCCCGAAGCGGAACATCAGCTGCGCCACCTGGCTGCCGAAACGGTTGCCGGCGCCAGGACCGATCGGGTCGATGAAGATCTTGCGCCCGGGGCCGGTCAGCCACGGCTCGAGGAACGACGCATCGCGCCGCACGGGCAGGCCGGCGACGGTGTAGTCGTCGGGCAGCTCGCGTTCGCCGGGAAGGACATCGACCTGCGCGCAACGCAGGCGCAGTTCGGCGGCCAGGGCCGTGACTACGGCCTCGTCCTGCGGTCGTCCCAGCAGCAGCAGTACGCGGATCATGCTCCCGAACCTTTCAGTCGTCAGCCAGGCCGCGGTCCTCGGCCGTGATCTGCAGCGCCCAGGCCACGTGCCAGGGCTCGTTCCCGGGCACGAAGGTCTCGTCGATCTCCTGCGCGGACCAGCGCACGCGCAGGAAGTAGCGTCCGTCGCGGCCCGGCAGGAAGCGCACGGTCGGCACCAGGGCCGAGACCGTCGGGTCGTGCCGGAGCACCAGGCGCCGGTGATCATCGCCGATGACCAGCACGCCGTCGGTGGCGCCGAGGCCGCCCTTGGCGGTGACCAGCGTCGAGTAGGCTTCGCCGTGGTGCACCGGACCGTCCCGGAAGCGGAACACCTCGCGCTCGCGACCGCCGTTGCGCACGGCGAACCCCAGGCTGGCGGCGTCGAACACGCCGGGCACGATCGTCACGTGAGCCACATGGATCTCGGCGGCGCGACGCGCCGGCAGTTCCAGCTCGCCGCGCAACGATACCGCGGGGGCGTGCGGATCGACCAGCCATTCCTTGCGCACGGCCAGGTCGCCGTCCGTGGTGCGGCCTACGGCATCGCGTCCGTTGGCGCGCAGCCGGCAGGCCGACGGCCCCAGGTCCGTCTGCTTGGCGCACCCGGGGCGCTGCACCACGACGTGCCCCGTGTAGAAATCGGCGCCGAGCGTGATGTCGTCGAAATAGCCGTGCGGCAACGTGCCGAGCACGGGCTCCGGTCCCCAGGCGGGGAAGGTGATGGCCCGCGCCGCCAGGCCGCGTCGCGGATTGAGCGTCACGCGCGCCGACTCGCCGGCCAGCTCAATGCTGTCGACACCCGTCGCTACGGCCTTGTCGTCGCCGGCGTCCGGCCACGCCAGGAGCGGCAGGCAGGCGTGCGATGCCACTTCCCGCCAGCGATCCTCCGTCAGGTGCGTGCGCAGGTCGCTCGACCACAGGAAGAGAAGGCGGCGCCAGGCGTCGTCATCGACGATGGCGTCGGCCGCGTACCGCTGCGCGAGCACATGGCAGGCCGTGTTCAGCTCGAGGTCGCCGCGCCCGGTCACCGCCCAGCGGTTGAGGTTGTACTTCTCCTGCTTCTTGACCGCCACCGGCTGCCCGACCGCTTCCAGCCGCAACGGGCACCCGCAAAGCGCCGAGGGTGGCTCGGCCAGCGTGGCCACAAGCGGCGCCAGTTGCATGCCCGGCTCGTCGGCCAGCCAGCGCGCGGCCGCCGCGAAGGTGTCCCATTCGCCGCGAGGCTGCCGGTCCAGGCCGCCGTGCTCGTCCCGGTAGCGACCGGGCCGGAAGTCGAAGACCTCGGCATCACTGCCGTAGAGCAGCGCGTGACGCGCGGTCGACTCGTCGGGGCCCGGCCGCCGCGCGCGCCAGTGCGCGAGGAACTCGTCGCGGGTGATATCGCCGGCGCACAGGCGCTGCATCTTCTGGAAATCGAACGTGTCGACCCAGAGCACAGGCACGCCGTCGCCGTCCGGACCCTGTGCATGCTGCCAGTGCCAGCGCAGTCGGCCATCCCATTCGGGGTGGGCGTGCCAGGCGTTGTTCCATTCCATGATGACGGCGCGCGCGCCGACCTCGCGATAGAGTGCCGCGAGGCCGCCGCTCCAGGCCATCTCGTTCACCAGCCACAGCCCGGGCTCCAGGCCCAGCAGCCGTTCGGCCGTGCGTCGACCCAGGTCCAGGTTGCGCACATTGACGGCAGCCGGCACCAACGGCCCGATGACCTGGCTGTAGCCGCTGGCCACGTACTCGGCGCGCCCTTCGCGCAGCAGCCCGCGGAAGCGGTCGAGCCAGGCGGGATCGAGCCCGTTGATCATCTCCAGGGTGAGCCCGCTCGCCTCCACCGCCACCGGCACGCCGCCCTCGCACAGGTCCAGCACGCGGTGATAGCAGCGCGCGATGACCTCGGCGCGCCGCTCGGGCCCGATGGAAGAGTACATCAGGTTCAGGTGGAAGAGTGTCCCCAGCTTCAGCATGGCCGGGCCCGGCGCTGGGCGACGAGCTTCGCGACGTGTTCGGCGGCGCGGACGGCGCCCTGGCCGTCGACGACGCCCTGGGCTGCCCGCCGCATCGTCGCCAGGTTCCCGGTCTCGAGCAGGACCGCCAGGGCACGCACCAGGGCGTACTGGTCCACGGCGTCGTGGCGTCCGAGGTCGGCCACGGCGCCGGTTTGCACCAGCTTGGCGACCGTCGGTGCGTCGTGATCGTAGTTGCTGAGCACCGCGACCGGCGTGCCGAGGGCCAGGGCCTCGCCGACGCTGACGCCCATGGCCGTGATCAGCAGCGCAGCGCCGGCCAGGATCGGCTCCAGCGGGTCGCCCGAGGCGATGATCGCCTGCTCGGGATATCGCCGACCCAGCACCTGCGCCTTGATGCGCGCGTGCGGCGCCGTCGGCGCCAGCACCACCTGCACCCGCAGCCTTGACGCCACGTCGTGCAGCGCGGCGGACACCCGCGCGGTCAACTCATTGGGGTCGCTGCCGCCGAAGCAGACGACCACGCGCGGACGCGGGTCGTCGTCGGCAGGAGCCTCGTCACGACAGGCCAGCACGTCCTCGCGGATGAGCAGGTAGCCGAGGCCGCCCACCAGGTCATCGCGCCCCGCCGGTGGCTCCCACCCGTACGAGGGAATGATGCCCAGGTCGCCCGCAGCGCAGCCGGGCTGGTCGATGACGACGACGAGATGTCCATCGGCGCGCAGGCGACGCGCGAGTCCGTCGACCGCAGTGTCGGCGTCGAGGATGCAGACGGCGGGGCCGCCGCGACGCGACAGCGACGCCAGGAACGAGATGTCGCGCACCAGCGCGTCCTCGTCCACGAAGGTGCTGTGGTTGAAGCCGTTGCGATCGAGCAGGGCGCGCGGGCCGGGGAGGTCGGGCGTGAAGAAGAACGTGTCGGCGTCGTGCCCGTCACGCAGCGCCTCGGCCACGGCCAGGCACCGGGCCACGTGCCCCAGTCCCTGCCCGGCCGCGACCAGGTAGACATCCGGGCCTGTCCGGCGCGATTCCGGCTGCGTGCGCGGCCAGTCGCGGCGCACGGCCAGCGTCGGCCGCAGCCCGTCCGAGGGGTCGGCGCGCCAGGCGCGCTCGGGCAGGTCCTCGGGAAGCGGCGCGATGCGGCCCGATCCGTCACAGTCCGGCGCCACGGGAGCATAGCCGCCGGCGATCACGGGCGCGATGGTGTCGGGCAGCCAGCAATGGCCGCCGCCGAACTCGGCCCCTTCTCCCTCGAGGTCGAAGTGGAACTCGATGGTGTCGGCTGCCCAGTGCCGCAGGGCGCGCCCGATGACGCCGGCGGAAACCGAATGGTCCGACCAGCCCGCCTTGAACGCGACCTCGGGCCAGTCAGGGGCGAAGTTGGCGGCCATCATCTCGCGCAGCGTGCCGATGGCGGCCAGGTTGCAGGCGTGTTCGGGCACCGGGTAGCGGCTGACGCAGTGGAGCATCGTCAGGTCGCGGCAGCCGGATTCCAGCGCGGCTTCCACGGCAGACCAGGCCTCGCCGGCGTCGGCCATGCCGGTCGAGACGATGAGCGGCAGGCTGGTCGCCGCGCAGGCGTGCACGAGGTCGAGCCACGGCAACTCGTAGGAGGCGACCTTCAGGAAGTCGACGTACGGCGCCAGTTCATCTACGGCGTCGAGGTCGAACGGTGTGCAGCCGAACTTCAGGCCAGCATCGCGCGCCGCCGCCGAAAGCTCGGGCAGGAACCGCAGCGGCAGTTCCCAGCGCCGACGTTGTCGATGGCCCGGGCTCACCCGCAGGATCTCGGGCGCGAACAGCTTGTCGATGCGGAAGAGCTGGAACTTGACGCCCGTGCAGCCGACCCGCGCCGCCTCGGCGATGAGCTTCCGGCAGCGCGCGAGATCGCCGTTGTGGTTGCTGGAGATCTCGGCGATGAACCCGTTCATAGCTGCTCGTGCCGGCTGTCGGCGGCCACAGTCACTGTTTCGGTCGTGCGTGCCCGGCCCGCGCAGAACCTGCGCACTTCGCGGATCACGCGCGCCTGGTCTGCGTCGCTCATCGAGGGGAACAACGGCAGCGAAAGCGCCTGCCGATAGTAGGCCTCGGCCTCCGGGCACAGTCCGGGACCCGTGCCGAACGTGCGCCGGTAGTACGGCTGCAGGTGTACGGGGAAGTAGTGGACCTGCGAGCCGATCCGCGCCGTGGCCAGCGCGTCATACAGCTCGTCCCGGGCGTCCGAACGTACGATCATCAGGTGCCAGCACGATTCGTCGGGCTGCGGTCGCGCCTGCGTCACCAGGCCGGGCAGGCCCGCGAACGACTCGTCGTAGCGCCGCACCAGGTCCAGGCGACGCTGGCGCAGGCGCCCCAGCTTCTGCAACTGGACCAGGCCCATCGCCGCCTGCATGTCGGTCAGTCGTGCATTGATGCCCAGTTCATGCATCTCGTAGTACCAGGGACCGTCGCGCCGCTGCAGCCGCGAGGGCTCGCGCGTGATGCCATGGGTGCGCAGCAGCGCCAGCCTCTCGGCCAGCGCGGGATCGTTGGTCGTGACGGCGCCACCCTCGCCGGTGGTGACCGACTTCACCGGGTGGAAGCTGAAGCAGGTCATCACGCCGTGGCTGCCGTCGCCCACGCGATGCCAGGCGTTGCCTTCATCCTGCCAGTTCGTGCCGATGGCGTGGCAGGCGTCCTCGATGACGACGGCGCCGTAGCGGTCGGCCAGGTTCTTGATGGCGGGAAGGTCGGCCACGCGACCGCCCAGGTGCACCGGCAGGATCGCCTTGATACGCGGCACGGTCATCAGCGCCGCCTCGGTTTTCGCGGGGTCGAGCGTCAACGTGCGCGGGTCGATGTCCACGAACACCGGCTCGGCGCCGCACAGCACGCCGGCGTTGGCCGTGGCCACGAAGGTGATAGCCGGGACGATGAACCGGTCGCCCGGGCCCAGGCCCGCGGCGCGACAGGCCAGCCACAAGGCCAGCGTGCCGTTGGCCACGGCCACGGCATGGGCCGAGCCGCACGAAGCAGCCAGGGCCGCCTCGAACTCCGGTCCGCGCGGACCCTGGGTGAGCCAGTCGGATTCGAGCACGTCGCGCACGCGACGCGACTCCTCGGCGCCGACGTCCTGTCGTCCGTACGGCAGGAACCGCTTCATGCGCGGCCCCCCACGGCAAGGGCCTCTTCCCCGGCAACCTCGCCCAGAAGCATGGTGAGGTCGGCCAGCGACAGCCACTGGTCGTTCGTGTCGGACGCGTAGCGGAACTCGCGCGGTACCAGCACGCCGCCCGGGCGCACGTGCTCCTGCAGCTTCTCGGCGTAGGCCAGGGGATAGACCACGTAGTGATCGCCGTAGTCGAAGGTCGAGCGCGCCTCGTCCTCGGTCAGCATCACCTCGTGCAGCTTCTCGCCCGGGCGGATGCCCGTCTCGACCAGCTTGGCCCTCGGGTTGACCGCGCGTGCCACGTCGGTGATCAGGCAGGACGGGATGCGCGACAGGAACACTTCGCCGCCGCCGCCGGTCTCCAGCGCGCGCACCACCAGGTCCACGCTCTGGTCGAGCGTGATCCAGAAGCGCGTCATGCGGCTGTCGGTGATGGGCAGCGAATCGGCGCCCTCGGCGGTCAACCGGCGGAAGAAGGGGATGACCGAGCCGCGGCTGCCCACGACGTTGCCGTAGCGCACGACCACGAACTGGGTGCCGCCGGCCGAGTAGGCGTGCGCGGCGCGGAACAGCTTGTCCGAGACGAGCTTCGTCGCGCCGTAGAGATTGACCGGGTTCACGGCCTTGTCGGTCGACAGCGCCACGACCTTCTTCACGCCGCGGTCGATGGCCGCGTCGAGCAGATTCATGGCCCCGACGATGTTGGTCTGCACGGCCTCGTGCGGGTTGTATTCCATCAGGTGCACGTGCTTGAGGGCCGCCGCGTGGATCACGTAGTCGACGCCCGTGAAGGCGCGGTACAGGCGGGCGCGGTCGCGGACGTCGCCGATGAAGAAGCGGAGCCGGGCGCGATGCGCCGCGAACTTCTGCTCCATGTGGTACTGCTTGAACTCGTCGCGGCTGTAGATGATGATGCGCCGCACGCTTGTCTTCAGGAAGCGCTCGACGAGGGCGTTGCCCAGCGAGCCGGTGCCGCCCGTGATGAGGATCGTCTTGCCGGCGTAGATGTCGCCCGGGCCGCCCGCGGCCATGTCCGGGCCGGTCCCGTTGGTAAAGCTCGCTTCCATCCTCGCCCCGTCCTTCCCCGGGGGCCGTCCCCGGCCCCGGTCAGCGTTCGGCATCCTTGTCGAAGTCCGCGTCGAACAGTTCCGCCAGCGGCGCCTGCGGAAAGCGCTCAGCCGCCTCTGCACGGATATCGTCCACCAGCGTCCGGTTGCCGCAGCCGGCCACCAGCCGGGCCGCTCCCAGTTCCGCCAGTTTCCGGTCGTCCAGGATCGGCACCCCCAGGAGCCGGCGACCCTGCTTCGTGGGGCTGCGATCGTACAGCCACAGCCCCCGGCGCACGGCCTCGGGCACCAGCGGCAGGACCTGTCCCAGGTCGGCGCCCGCTCCCCAGACCACGACCGGGGCGCCGTCCGCATCGTGCAGGATCCGGACCAGCCGCTCGGCCGCGCGGACGAACCGCGCCTGCTGCCGGTCCAGCTGTTCGCGGAACTGCCCGGCGGCATCGAACCCGCGCTGCGCCGCCACGCACAGCGACGGGTAGCGGTGCACGTCCCGGTCCTCGAGATGGGTGACGGTCAGCCCGCAGGAGGCCAGCGCCGTCGCCAGCCCCGGGCCCGTGTAGTGGTGCAGGTGCACGGCGTGGATGTTCTGCCCGCTGTCGGGCAGGCCGCGCCGCGCATGCAGCGTCGACGACGGCACTTCCACGTACAGCCAGCCGCCGGGCGCCACCAGTGCCGCCATCTGCTGCAGGAAAGCGCCGGGATCGGTCACGTGTTCGAGCACGTGGCGGCAGTAGACAAGGTCGTAGCGTGCAGGCCAATCCAGTGCCTGCGGCGCGAAATCCTGGAGTGTGCAGTGCGTGATGGCCACCTGCGGCTGCGTGTCGTACGACGACGACGGCTCCAGCCCGCACGCGCGCAATCCCCAGCGCTCGGCGATCATCTGGAGCAGCAGTCCGTTGCCGCAGCCCACCTCGAGGCAGGTGCCCGAACGCAGCCCCGTGATGCGGCGCAGCAGGTCGTGGCGATCGTCGTACACGCGCTGCTTGGCCGCTGCAGCCGCCGGCACGTGGCGCGCCATGCGCACCGTAGCGTAGTAGCGGTCCAGTTCGCCCGGCTCCGGCAGCGGATACTGCGACATCGTGCCGCAGTCCGGGCAGCCGTGATAGGCGATGGCGCGCACGGGCCAGTCGGTGTGGTCGGCATCGGGCGCCAGCGCCGGCACGACCTGCGTGGCGACCGGCGTGCCGCCCCCTGACCCGCACAACGGGCAGGCGGTCGTCGCGGTCGTGTTCGCGCGCGCGGGATGGGGGATGGTGGTCGTCGCGGCCATGCGGGGCTCCTTCGCCGGTCTTCCGGTTCCTGGTGACGGGCCCGGTATGCAAACGGCGAGCCCGTCGCCGGGCGGGCTCCATCTGGCACCGTCCTTGATACTGCAGCGTCCGTGAGGGTGTGCCGTCGACGACTCGAGGAATGGAGCCCGGGAATGACTGTCCGTCTCGAAGATGCCGCCAGGACCGCACTGGGGTCCACTGAAGCTGCTGTTGCGCAGCAGGTTGCCGCGTCAACGGGCGCGACCTTGGGCGCAGCCGTCGCCCACGAAGGCCAGGTCGTGGCCCGCAACCACGACGTGGACGTCATCGCCTGCCACCGGTGCGGATTCCGCCACGTGATGCCCCTTCCCGAGCCGGCGGCCATCGACAAACTCTACACCGAGGACTTCTACGGCACGCTCCACGAGTCGTATATCGCCAGCCAGCGCGCGAACCTGGACTGGTGGCACCTGGAGTTCGGCGCCAAGTACGACCTGTTCGAGGAACTGCTGCCGGCCGGCCGGTGTTCCCTGGTGGATGTGGGTTCGGGCCCCGGCTGGTTCGTCCAGTACGGCTCCAGGCGCGGCTGGCGCACCGTCGGCGTGGAACCCGGCCGCCCCGCGGCCCTGCACACGCGCGACACGCTCGGCGAGAACGTCATCATCGACTTCTTCACGCCTGCCGCCATCGCCCACCTGGAACCGGTCGACGTGGTCCACCTGCACAACGTGCTCGAGCACGTGCCCGACCCGGCGGCGATGCTGCGCACCGCGCGCGGCGCCCTGGCGCCCGGAGGCCTGGTCTCGGTCACCGCGCCCAACGACTTCAACCCGCTGCAGGAAGCGCTCGTCAGGCTGCGCGGCCACGCCCGCTGGTGGGTCTCGCCGCGCGAGCACCTGAACTACTTCGACCGCGCCGACCTCGAGGCGCTGCTGCGTCGCGAAGGCTTCGAGCCGTGCGCGCACCTGGCCAGCTTCCCGCTGGAGGCGTTCGCCCTGATGGGCGAGGACTACATCGCCGACCCTGCGCTGGGCAAGGTCGTCCACGGCAAGCGCATGCAGCTGGAGAAGAACCTGCATGCGGCCGGTGAAGGCGCACGGCTGGCAAAGGTCTATCGCGCGCTGGGCGAGCTGGGACTGGGGCGGACGTTGACGGTGATGGCGCGGCTGGTGTAGCGACGGCACGTTCGGGGCAGGAAGACCGGAGGACCGGCGGTGTCGTGCCGCCGGTCCTCCGCGGACTTCATGGCGCCGCCGTCGCCTGATTCAGCGTCAGCGTCGCCTGCCCGCTGCAGAAGGATGACGCCCACACGTTCGCAGTGGCGCTTCCCTGCACCTGGACCTGTCCCCGATAGCGGCCGGGCGGCAGATTGCCGGCGACCAGGATCGATGAAGGGCCGTCGTCCCCCACATAGTGTTCCCACTCGTAGAGAACGTCCCAATCGGCGGTTTGCAGCGTAATGGAGATCCCGCCGCGGATGCTCGCATCGACCATCGCGTCCAGCTGGAATGTCATCGGTCCCCCCTGAATCTCGAAATGGACGTTGAAGTCGGCACTGTAATACGTTCTGGCGGTCGCATTCGTGGCGGACGCCTGTGACGTTCCCGTGGCAGTGAACGTCATGACGGCCGACCGCCCATCGGCGGCGATCCCGGAATCCGAAGACTGGCTGACAAAGCTCGACGCGGTGGCTGTCCAGTCGTCAATGTCCGGGTCCTCTGGGGTACAAGTCTGTCCGACCCCGGCCGATAGCGTCACGAAGCCGGACGTCGTCTCCCAATGGGGATCCGATTGGGGCGGACAGTTTCCGACATCGGCCGTGTTGGCGTAGGACCCGCTGATGCGCTCGATCAACGTGATCGTACCGCCGTCGCTGACCACGAGCGCGGCAGCCCGGCCGCGGCTGAGTACCACGCCATTGTCGCTGACACTGAACTGCACGATGACCGAATCGACCCCTGCGTCGGCCGTGATCATGGTTCTGGCTACACCGTCACCATCGGTGATCGCGACGACCGGATCTGCCTGGCCGCCGTCGACCACACACGTGACAAGTACATTCGGCAACGGCGCGAAGACGTCCTCGCTCACCTCGCGAACCACGGCTACCCCGAATGAAGTCGGCGTGCCCGGCGTCACGACCGAGAGGAAATCGGTCAAAGTGCCGCTCGTCCCTCGGAACAGCGAAGCCAGCCCGAAGATCGGCACGGTGGCCAGCGTCAACCCGCCCTCCGGGCTGAACAGCGGCAGAACGGGCCTCGCGGTCAGCCACAGGTAGTTCTGGCTTTCGTCGACCCGCCGGACCACCGCCGTGAAGACGCCGGCCGCATCACTCCGTCCTTCGCAGGAAGCGACCGGGCCCGCGCACTCGACCTGTCCGTACACCTGGACCTGGAACGGTACGTCCACGGGCACGCCGCCGAGATCCAGCCTCAGGTCGACATCCGCCGACACGTCAACCCCGACGGGCAGGGGCTCGGGCAGATCGAAGTGTTCAACGACGACCTCCGCGCAGAGCCCGTCGAGCACCTGCGCTTCGGCGAGCCCGTGTTCCTCGATATCGAAGGCCGTGGCCTTGGCCAGCCAGTTCAGCTCGAAGATCGCGACCAGGGTCTCGAGGTCGCGGGCGCCCGTACAGAGCTGCTGCTTGTGCGCAGCGATCGAGTCTCGAAGACGCTCGATGACCAATTCATCCGCGGCGTTGAGGTCCTCGGCAAGCACGTCCTCCCAGTCAGGCGCCTCGAAGTAGACGGCGAATCCGCGCATCAGATCGTACCAGTCCAAGTACTCGTCGATGACCGCATCGCGCAACGGGAACCCGCCGTCGCCGCGGACGGCCGGTACCACGACATCGTTGAGCGATGCGCGCGCCGCCAGGAGGAAGCGTTCGCGGATGTTCGTATTGTCGAGCGCGATGCAACGCAACCGATCACGAAAGCCGGGCCGTTCGCAGGCCGAATCGTCCACTTCTTCCGGCGTGGCCGCAGCCGCACCCGCGCCGCTGAAGTGCGGCACCGGCACGCGGATGGCCCCGCCCCCCAGCGCGGCGACCGTCAGCTCGAACGTCGCGGCGTCGCCTTCGTAGTTGAACCCCACCATCTGCTGGCCGACGCCCAGCGGCGCCGCATTCGCGACCGTCAGCATCGCCGGCCGGATCAGGGTCAAGCCCGACGGCTCCAGCTGCACGGCCGCCGCCAATCCGCCCGACCAGGGCAGGTCCGCGATGGCAGCGACTGGCGCCATGGAGATTTCCACGTCGGCCGGCAGCGCGAATGCCGGGATCTCCAGCGTGAAGGTGACGCCGGAGATGCTGGTGGTCGTCAGCACGCCGCCGTCCGGACCGATGGTCCGCGTGGCCTGGCGGCTCGACTCGACGGTGACCCGTGCGCCCGGCGGCGCCGTGGGATCGCTCTTGCCGCCACAGCCGGATCCGCCCGCGGTCAGCAGCAGGCCGAGCACCAGGAATAGGGGATGGATCGTCTTGCGCATCGTGCCACTCCTCGGATCGTGATCGCCGTCATCTGATCAGCACCAGCCGCGCCGTCGCCGCGCCCGCCGGCGTGGTCGACCGCGCGAAATACACACCGGCCGCCACCGTGCGTCCGTCCTCGCCGCGCCCGTCCCAGCGCACCACCGGCTCCGCCCCCGCGCCTTCGTCGACGACCAGGGTTCGCACATGCCGCCCCGCCACGTCGAGGATGTCCAGACGGACGGGCGCCCCGCGATCCCGCCGTGCGCGCAGGAAGAACTCCCCGGTCGAGGGGTTGGGCCAGGCGCGCAGCGTCGGCGCCGGACCGACCGGTGACCGGTCTTCATCGCTCACCGCCGAGGCGTAGCCGCACTGCGCCGGGACGATCTGCAGCCCCGCGAGGTAGTCCGCCACATAGACCAACCCGTCCTGAACCGTCGTGCTCAGCGTCTGGCCCGGCGTGTCCAGGCTGCCCACCAGCCGGGGGTCGCACGGGTTGGCGACATCCATGACTTGCAGGCCGTACAGGTCGTCCGCGACGTAGGCCACACCGTCGGCGACGGTCACGCCGTAGGCGGTGCCGGGCGTATCGAGCGCGCCGACGATCTGGGGGACGGTGGGACTGGTCACGTCGATGATCTGCAGTCCGTTCCAGAAGTCGGCGACGTAGGCGGTGGAGCCCACCACGGCGACCCTCTGGGCCGAACCCGGCGTGTCGACGCCGCCGACCAGCAGCGGCGCCGTCGGCGAGGCGATGCTGACGACCTGCAGGCCCGAGGCGCCGTCGGCGACGTAGGCGTATTGCCCACTGATCACAACTGACGCGGCGTTGTGCGGCGTGTCCACCGTCCGTATGAGTTGGGGCTCGGTGGGCGCCGTAACGCGGATGATCTGCAGTCCCGACAGCCCGTCGGCGATGCAGGCGATGTTCCCCTGCACAGCCACAGACTGGGCGATGCCCGGTGTGTCCACGCTGCCCAACAGGGTCGGGCTGACAGGATTGGCGAGGCTGTAGATCTGCAACCCGTTCTCCGCGGCGGCCACATAGGCGAGCGTGCCGACGATGGCGATCCCCAGCGGCGGCCCGGCCTGGGGCAGCGTGTTGGCCAGCACCGGTTCCTTCGGATCCCTGATGTCGACCACGCTCAGCCCGCCGGCATCGTCCGCCACATAGGCGTAGCTGGCGGTCAGGGCGACGGCCTTGGCCTGCCCGGGTGTGTCGACTGCGGCGACGATCAGCGGCGAGGCCGGCCGCGCCAGGTCCACGATCTGCAGGCCGTTGTCGTAGTCCGCCACGTAGGCCAACCCTGCGGCGTAGTGTACGGCGACCGGCCTGCCAGGCGTTTCGATGCGGCCGATGATGCGGGGCGCCTGGGGATTGCTGAAATCCACGACCTGAAGTCCGGCTTCGTCATCTGCGACATAGGCGTGGATACCATTGACGGCCACGCCCAACGCGACGCCGGGCGTGTCCACGCCGCCCAGAGAGACCGGCGCCGCCGGATTCGTGACGTCGACGATCCGCAACCCCTCGGTGCCATCGGCCACCAGCAGCAGGCCCCCCGACAGCGCCAGGCCGACGGCGTTTCCCGGCGTGTCGACTGTGCCGATGACCAGGGGCGCCTCCGGGTCACCCACCGCGACGACCTGGATACCGGCGCTGCCGTCAGCCACGTAGGCGTGGTTGCCCGACACCGCCACGTTCGTGGCGATCCCCGGCGTGTCCACGTTGCCGGCCGTCTGCGGCGCGCCCGGTTGTGCCAGGTCCAGGATGGACAGGCCGAAGATGTGGTCGGCCACATAGGCGTACGAACCGTCCACGGCGATGCCGTAGGCCAGTCCCGGCGTGTCCAGGCTGCCGAGCAGGACCGGATTCGACGGCGTCACGATCGAGATGACGTGGACGCTGCCGAACTCGACCACGACGTAGGCGAAATCGCCAGCCACGGCCACGCTCCGCGCGCGCCCCGGCAGGTCCACGTTGCCGATGACGGCGGGTTGGTCGGGGTCCGCGACATCGATGATCGCGAGGTTGCCGTCGTCGTCCGCCACGAAGGCCAGATCGTCGGCGACGGCCACCGCCCAGGCGTACGTGCCAGTGTCGGCATTACCACGCAGTACCGGGCCGCTCGCGTAGTCGATGCAAGTCGCGCCGGCCCCGGTCGCCGCCAGGGCGACCAGGACCAGATTCAACGTGGCGGTGCGCAGCAGTCGCATGGTGTTCCTCAGGGCAGCGTGTAGGTGACCCGCATGCCGTGCACGGCCACAGCAGTCACGGTGGTGGGGGTCGTCCAGTTGCACGCCACCACGTAGTGGTTGGTGTTGTTGTTTACGACCGTGGCCAGGCTCGTATTCGACAACATCGTGCGGCCCGGAGTGCCGCTTGTTGCCAGGGTGGCGATGATGGCGCCCGCGCCCGCCGTGAACGGATGGCTGAGCAGGAACGTCTGGACGTTGCGGGTCGCGTCCGAGTCGGTCACGTAGATCACGAAACCGGTGATGGTGGCGCCATCGGGCAGGTAGATCGGCGCCTCGAACGTCAACCCCTGGCCGGCCGTGCGACCGTTCAGGATCACGTTGCTGCGGTGTACGTCCATCAGGTTGGTGTCCGACTCCAGGAAAGCCGACGAAGGGATGGCAATCGATCCGCCAGCGCCACCGGCGCCCCCGGAGATGGTTCCCTGCACTGTCAGGTTGCCCGTGATGACGGCATTGCCGGCCACTTCCAACCGTGCGCTCGGCGCGGCGGTGCCCACGCCCACGTTGCCGCCCGGCATCAGCACCAGGCGGTTGGCCGCCACGCCGCTCACGACGAAATTCAGGCCGCCGCCTTCATGGGTCAGATGCCAGACGTCGGCGCCGGCGTTGGTCCGGAACTGCAGCCAGCCCGAGTTGGCGCTGACGCCCTGCAGCGTCAAGGACTTGGACGACGAAGGCGTAGGGGTGTGGATGCCGACCACGCCCGTGGCCCCGTCCACGGTGAAGGCATCGATCTTGTTGCGCGCGTCGATGGTGAAGTCCGGCGCCAGCGACGCGCCGCCCTTCCAGTAGGTGCGCCCGAGCAGGGTCGTGTTCAGGTTATACAGGGATTGGGCGCCCCAGACTTCTCCGCTGAGCATCGTGCTGTCGCCGTTCAGTCGGATCTCGGGCGCGTCGCCGGTTCCGGAAAGGTGCAGCTTCGCCTGCGGCGTGTCAGTTCCGATGCCGACATTGCCCGTCACGCCCGACGACATGTTGACGCCGTTGACGATCCAGTCGCCGTCGGCGCCGCCACCGGTGGCCGCCGTCGTCTGCACAGAGTTGTCGGGGAAGCGGATCGAGCCGACGTCGGCCATGCCGGTGGTGCCGTCGACCGAAAACGTCGTCGTGGATCCATCGTTCACCTTGAAGGTGCCGATCGCACCAGAGGCGTAGGTCGACTTCAGGGCGAACGGGCTGCTGGCGAGCGGCTGGTCGGTCAGTTGCTCGAAGCCGGTACCGGTGTCGACCCACACGCGCAGGTCGGGCGACGTGCAGCTGTAGATCAGGGCCCCGGTCAGGGCAGTCATCGACAGCGTCGGATCCCCGAGCAGGACGCTGAACACACCCTGCGCCACCGGCAGCGTGACCGCCGCCGTGGGCTCGCTACCGTTGCTGCTGGTGCCGTCGTTCGACCACGGGCTGGTCGTGCCGCACATGATGGCGAACTTGAACTGCGCGTTGCCGGTGAACGGCGTGCCGTTCACATCCAGGTTCCCCTGGTAGCTCACCATCGTCGGCTGCGCCATGGCCACGCCGGCCACCAGCATGATCGCGACCAGCGCAGCGACCAGCGATTGCGGAATCTGCTTCTTGCTCATGTCCTGTCATCCCCCTGATCACGATGTCGAGAACGGATACCGGCGCGTCAGCGCACCAGCGTGAGCTTGCCGCTGGCGCGCCCGAGGGGCGTCTCCAGCACCGAGACGTAGACACCCGAGGCGACCGCACGGCCGGCATCGTCGGCGCCGTTCCAGACCACGCCGTGTCGCCCGGCAGGCAATGGTCCATCGATCAGCGCGGTGACGAGCCGGCCGTGCAGGTCGTAGAGGCGCAGGCTCACCCGCGTGGCCGCCTGCGGCAGGTCGAATGCGAGTGTCGTGCGCGGGTTGAAGGGATTCGGGTGGTTCGGGTAGGCGCGAAAGACCAGCGGCAGCGGCAGGTCCTCCGGCACGCCCGAGGTGGCGCCGGGCGCCTGCAGCCACCAGCCGGCGCCGATGCTGATCGTCGCGCCGACGGCATCGCCGATGACAGCCTGCCCCACTGTCGAGCGCACCGACGCCGTGGCGCCCGCGGCCGTGCCGCCGCCGGCGCCGACGACGGCGCGCGTGATGCTGCTCGCAGCCGGGCTGGCCGCCGGCAACAGCAGCAGCGTGGCGGACAGCAGTAATGGGGCGGACAGTGGGTTGGGAACTCGGTGTTTCACGCGGGTCTCCTGCCGGTGCGGGATGCCGAAGCGCGGCAGACGGGAATGCTGCCGCGGAGCGGGGTTCCGGAATGAGACGCGTGAAATTGTCGGATTTTGTGCCATGATATTTTAAGTGGCTTGGAGGCAATGGGTTACTGTGGAATTCGGCGTCCTTGTGTTCTTGAAGCGCGGAAGAGCGGCGTCCATGTTGCGCCGTTGATCGGCCACGCCGGCAGCGCCGCCCGCCGGTCGCCGGTCGCCGGCGCCGCGACTTATGCACTGGCGAAACGGCACCCTTCGGCCACGGGCCGACCTGGGCGGGGTGACGGAAGCGCCGATGGGTGCGAACATGTTGGGAGGCGAACGGCGCCCGCGACGCAAACGGATCGAACTTCGTTCGCTGGTCGCGGTCCCTTGCAAGCGAGGCGCATGATGAACAAGGCGACGACGAACACCCGCATCGGCTTCCCGGTCCTCCTGCTTCTCCTGGTCCTGGGCGCCGCTGCCTGCACGTCCGGCAATGGCGACGAGCGGAAGCCCGCTTCCCGCGCGGGGGATGCGGCCGCCGGCAGCAGGGCCTGCGATTCCAACTCCAGGCTGCGCGAGCTCACCGACAGGCACGCGGTCCTCTCGCTGTGTGCCGGCGCCGACGCGGTTGCCGGCGGCGATTCGGTCTGCGTGGCCACATTCGGGGCCGATTGGGTGACCTTCGAACCGCGGGATCTCGCCGGGCGCCTGCCCTCGGCCAAGGTGGCGGCGGGTATCGACCGGCTCTGCGCCGCGATCGCCGCCATGCCCTATGGCGACGGCCTGCAGGCCGTGGCCCGGCTCGAAGCGTGGGTCGCCGCCCATCTCGTCGTGCAGGAACTTGCCGGCCATGGCAGCGAGGCCCTGGCCACCGCCGTCGCGTTCGTGCCTGCCGTGGCCGACCTCCTGCCGGCCAACATCGAATCGCGCGCACCGCGCAAGGAACACGTGGGGGCGTCGCTCGCCTCCGCCGAACACACCGCGCTGCACTACGCGCTGGCGCGCCGTCTCTCGACCATGACGGAAGCGGAACGCACCGCGATCCTGGACCAGTTGCGGGAGCGGGCGAAGGCAGCGGAATTAACCATGTAGTCGTGAGGAGTGCTCCATGAACGAGGTCCTGTCGCCCGCGGGCATCGCGAAGTCCCTGACGGAGTACTGGTCGCCGCGCGTCATCGCGGAGATCGCTGACTGCTATGTCAAGGTCGCGAAGCTGGAGGGAGAACTCGTCTGGCACGCGCATGAGGAAGAAGCCGAGCTCTTCTTCGTCCTCGAGGGAAATCTCAGGATCGAGATGGAGTCCGGTGCCGTGGATCTCGGCCCGGGGCAGGTCTACGTCGTTCCCAGGGGCGTGCGCCACAACCCTGTCGCCGACGAGGAGTGCCTCGTCATGCTCTTCGAACGCAAGTCGACACTCCATACAGGGAGCGAGGTCACCGGGAAGACGAGGACTGTCGAGGAACAGCTTCGCCCGTACTGACAAGCTGTTGCCGACCGGAAGGATAATCCATGCTCCAAGGCGCCATCATCAAGCTGCGTCCCGTACGGGAGGTTGATCTTGAAGAGATCTATACCTTCCACCTCGACATCGCGAACCGCGGCGAGTTCTATCCGCGCGGCATCGTCTCGCAGGCGGCATTCAGCAAGCAGTTGCACGAGACGGGATTCTGGGGCGCGGACGATGGCATGCTCCTGATTACGACCCACAGGGATGCCATCATCGGGCACATCGAGTTCTTCAAGACCGTCAACTACCTTGATGAACTCGAGCTCTCCTACATCCTGTACCGATCGGAACATCGGGGCAAGGGGGCGATGTCGGAGGCGGTTGAACTCATGGTCCGGTATCTGTTCGAGACAAGGAAGGCCAACCGAATCCGCCTTGTCATTCACCCCGACAACATCGCTTCGCGTCGCCTTGCCGAGAAGTGCCGCTTTCGCCACGAAGGCACGGCGCGCGGTGCGTGGTACAACAAGGGGAGGCATCACGACGTCGAGATCTACTCGATCCTGCATGGTGATGTGATCGGGAAGGATCGGAACCTCGCTCCGCGAGCGGACTGAAGCATCGCAACCTACCGTGTATGGCAGACGGAATCCCGGAAGGCGAACCGACATGAAGCGTCCTTCCAGGTCCCTGCTCAAGATCAAGTCCCTGCGCGACCTCACCGCCGTGCAACTGGTGACCGAAACGGTGACCGAGTGGCTCGACGACGGGGCCGGCCGGTTGTCGGCGGCGCTGGCGTACTACACGATCTTTTCGCTGGCCCCGCTCCTGATCTTCGTGATCGCCATCGCCGGGGCGTTTTTCGGGGAAGGCGCCGCGCGCCAGGAGATCATCTCCGAGCTCGGAGACCTGCTCGGTCCCCAGGGCGCCACTTATGTGGGCACCCTGCTGGATTCGGCCAGTAAGCCGTCCTCGAGCCTGATTGCCACAACCCTGGGTTTCGTCATCCTCATCTACGGTGCCACCAGCGCCTTCGCCCAGTTGCAGGAAGCGCTCAATATCATCTGGGGCGTCAGGACCCGCAGGAACGGCATCGCCTATTTCATCCGCAAGCGCCTGCTCTCCTTCTCTCTGGTTCTCGTGATCGGTTTCCTGCTGCTCGTCTCGCTGGTCCTGAGCGCTGCCATCGCCGCGATGGGAAAGTTCATTTCGGGCGTGCTTCCCGCCTACCTGGTCCTGGCGAACGTCCTGAACTTCATGCTCTCGTTTGCGCTCACCACGCTTCTTTTCGCCGCGATCTATCGCATCCTTCCGGATGCGAAGTTGAGGTGGCGCGATGTGACCTGGGGCGCCGTGGTGGCCTCGTTGCTGTTCTCGGTTGGCCGCTACCTGATCGGATTGTACCTGGGCAAGAGCGCCATCGGCTCCGTGTATGGAGCCGCCGGTTCATTCGTGATCATCCTGATGTGGATCTATCTCTCCGCGCAGATCCTGTTCTTCGGGGCGGAGTTCGCCCAGGTCTGGTCGCGCCGGTACGGCCCGGGCATCCAGCCTGGTCGCCATGCGAAAGTCGTTGGGACTGTCGAGGATTCGACAGAGGCCCCGTGAAATCGTCGTCGTTGTGATCCCGGCGCCGTCGCGGCGCCACTGGAGTTTCCATGCAGGTCCGCCGCATCGTCAGCCGCACCCCACTTGGCGCCTTGGTCCCCGTCTTCGCTGCCATCCGGGCCGGTGTCGGCGTTTCCGAGACGTACGGCGCGGATGTCCTGGCCGAGGCCGCGGCAGCCGATACCGACGCCGAGGCCGCCCACGTGGTCGGCGAGCGCCACGACGCCACACACCTGCCCCTGGTCACCATCGATCCGGAAGGCGCCCGCGATCTCGACCAGGCCGTGCACCTCGAATCGTCACCGCAAGGCCAGCGCATCTTCTACGCGATCGCCGACGTGGGCGCGCACGTGGTACCCGGCGGCGCCCTGGACCGGGACACCCGCGAACGCGTGGAGACCATCTACTGCCCGGACAAGCGGGTGGGACTTCACCCGCCGCTGATGTCGGAAGGTTTCGCCTCCCTGCTGCCGGGACAGCGGACCAAGGCGGTGCTCTGGACCCTGGACGTGGACCGGGGCGGCAACCTCACCGGATTCGATGTGCGCCGGGCGTGGGTACGGTCGCGTCGGCAGTATGCGTACCGGGAGCTGGCCACATCGCCCCCCGCCGAAGCACGGGTCCTCGTCACGGCCCTGCACGAGTTCGGACAGCGGCGCCGTGCGGCGCTCCGGAAGCTGGGCGCGGTCACGCTGCCCAGGCCGAGTCAGGAGGCGGTGGTCGAGGACGGGAAGGTCTCCCTCGAGTTCCGCGCTTCCCTGGACGTGGAGGATGACAATGCACAGGTCTCCCTCCTGACCGGCATGGCGGCGGCGCGCTGCATGCTCGGCGCCGGTGTGGGCATCCTGCGCACCATGCCCGCCGCGAGCCCGGAGGCGCTGCAGAGATTGAGGCGGCAGGCCGCGGCGCTGGGGATGGAATGGCCCGATGCCTGGACCTACGCGGACATGCTGGACCACCTCGACGCCGGCGCGCCGCGCACCGCTGCCTTCCTGACCGAGGCCGGCGCGCTGTTCCGCGGCGCACGGTGGGAGGCCTTCGACAGCGCGCGGGGAGGCCAACTTGCGCTTCCGGCAAACACCACGCACGGCGCGCTGGCGGCCCCGTATGCACATGTGACGGCCCCGCTTCGCCGCCTTGTCGACCGCTACGGCGCCGAGATCTGCCTGGCCGTGTGCGCCGGCCGCGAGGTTCCGGCCTGGGCGCTCGAAGCGCTGGCCTGGATCGGCGGCGTCATGGCCGCAGGGGTGGGGCGGTCGCAGCGCGTGGATACCGCCTGCGTCGACGCGGTCGAGGTGGCGATGCTCGCCCCCCACGTGGGCGAGATCTTCGAAGGCGTCGGCCTGGACGCGCAGACGGTGCAACTGCACGAGCCTGCCGTCGTGGCGCGCTGTGCGGGCACCGTCGAGCCGGGCAGGCGCCATCGGGTCCGGCTCGTGTCGGCGCAACCGGGTAAGGGCACGTTGTTTGCGCTGGTCGACTAAGCGCAACCGGCGCGCGCCGGGTCCAGGCGAACGGGTTGCGGGCCATGGCGCCTGAGGTATACTCACCCCATGCCAAACGGACGCGACATCACGATGATCCTGCAGGGTGCGTCGGCCGGGGAGCCGGCGGCCGTGCGGGACCTGTTCGCGGCCGTCTACGACGACCTGCGCGCCCGCGCCCGCGCCTACCTGGCGAGTGAACGTCCCGACCACACGCTGCAGGCCACCGCCCTGGTCCACGAAGCGTACATGCGCCTGATCGACCAGAACCGCGTGGTCTGGCAGAACCGCGCCCACTTCCTGGCCGTTGCCGGCCAGGCGATGAGGCGCATCCTGGTCGACCATGCGCGCAGTCGCGGTTGCAGCAAGCGGTCCGGCGGCAAGGTCCACCTGCAACTCGACGACGAGCTGGTGCTGGGTGACGAGGCCGCCGACCCGGTCATCCTGGCGCTGGACGATGCGCTGACGCTGCTCGAGGCGCAGGAGCCGGAGATCGCGCGCATCGTCGAGATGCGCTTCTTCGGCGGGCTGACGCAGGACGAATGCGCCGCACTGCTGGGCATCTCGCGCCGCACGGTGTGCCGGCACTGGGACTACGCACAGGCCTGGCTCTACCGCGAGATGCGCGACGAGATGCGCGATGACCGCGCGTAACCCGGCCGATCTCTTCAGTGAGGCGCTGGCGCTGCCCGCATCCGAGCGGGCCGCTTTTCTCGACAATGCCTGCGGCGGCGATGCGGCGTTGCGCGCCGAGATCGAGTCACTGCTGGCGGCGCTGCCTGCGGCGCGAAAGCTCTTCGATGGAGCACCGCACCTGGCCGCTGACGACGGCTCCTCTCCCGACCCTGCCCTGGGCCTGGCCCTCGGCCCCTGGCGTCTCTGCGAACGGATCGCCACCGGGGGCATGGGCGCGGTCTATCGCGGCGAGCGCGTCGACGCGGCCTTCCGCAAGCAGGTTGCCGTCAAGATCATCAGCCCCTGGCTGGACGGCGCCGACATCGTCGAACGCTTCCGGCGCGAACGGCAGGTGCTGGCCGACCTCGAACACCCGCACATCGCCCGCCTGCTGGACGGCGGCGCCACGCCCGACGGCCGCCCCTACCTCGTGATGGAGTTCGTGGACGGCGAGCCGATCGACCGTTACGCGGACGAGGCGCGTTTGTCCGTCGCCGAGCGCCTGCGGCTGTTCCTGACCGTGTGCGAGGCCGTGCAGTTCGCGCACCGCAACCTGGTCATCCATCGCGACCTGAAGCCCGGCAACATCCTCGTCGACCGTGACGGGCAGGTGAAGCTGCTGGATTTCGGCATCGCCAAGGTGCTGGGCGGCGAGTCGCCGTCCGATTCCGATGCGGCTTCCGGGCCCGACCTGACGATGCCTGCGGCCATGACCCCGCGCTACGCGAGCCCCGAACAGGTCCTCGGCCATCGCGTGACCACGGCCACCGATGTGTACAGCCTGGGTGTCCTGCTGTGCGAACTGCTGTCGGGCGCCTCACCCTACGAGATGCCCACGCTCATGACGCCCGCCGCCGCCCGTGTGATCTGCGAGTCGGAGCCGACGCGTCCCAGCCGCGTCGCGGCGCGCCAGGATGCGGCCTTTGCCGCGCGGCGTGAGCATTCGCCCGCGCGGTTGGCCCAGGCGCTGGCAGGTGATCTCGATAACATCGTCCTCAAGACGCTGCGGAAGGACCCCGAGCGTCGCTACGCCTCGGTCGACGAACTGGCCGAAGACATCAGGCGCCATCTCGACGGCCTGCCCGTCCTGGCGGCGCCCGACCGGCTTTCCTACCGTGCCGGCAAGTTCCTGCGGAGGCACCGCTCGCTGACGATCGCCACGACCGCAACGGTCGCGCTGCTGGCGACCGCGCTCGTCGTGAGCATCGGCGCCTTGCGACGGGCCGAAATGCAGACGCGCGAGGCGCAGCAACTCGCCTACGTCAACTCGCTGGCCGCCGCCGAGTCGGCGCTGCGCGAGAACGCGGTCGAGGAAGCGGCCGGACGACTGGAGGCGGCGCCCGCGGCGCTGCGCGGCTGGGAGTGGCGGCATCTGGAGGCGCGGCTGGACCGCAGTCTGGTCACGGTGCGCGCGCATGAGCAGGGCATCACCTGCGTGCGTTACGCGCCCGACTCCGCGGCCGTGTTCACCTCGTCGCTGGACGGGACCATCCGCGAGTGGGACGCAACCACCGGTGCCGCGCGCCGGACCTGGGGACCGCTGGGCGAAAGCGTCGAAAGCGTCGCCGTGGCGCCCGACGGCACCTGGCTGGTCGCCGGGCTCAACGACGGCCGGGTGGTGATCCTGGATCGCGCCGCGGTTGCCGCGCCGGTGGTCCTGCACGAAGGCTCGGGTTGGGCCTCGGTCGCGGTCAGCCCCGATGGCCGCCGGATCGCCGCCGCGCACCGTGACGGATTCGTGCGCATGTGGGAGGCGACGACGCGCCAGCTGATCGGCAGTTGGCCGGCGCACGCCGATTTCGCGCAGGTCGCCTGGGCGCCCCGGGGCGACCGCCTGGTCACCGGTGGCGGCGACGGGCTGGTCAAGGTCTGGGAGCCTGCGAGCGGTCGACTGCTGCACACGTTCAACCGGCATACGCGGCGCGTCTATTGCCTTGCCGTCAGCGACGACGGACGGCTGGTGGCGTCCGGCGGCATGGATCAGCTCGCGGTCGTGCACGACCTGCAGACCGGCGAGCACCTGACGACGTTCCACGCGCACTCGGCCACCGTGACCGGTCTGGCCTTCATGGCCGGTAGCGGGCAGGTGATGTCCTGCTCGCCGGATGGCCGTTTCCTGCGCTGGGACGCGCGTACGGGCGCCGTGCTGACCGAACTGCGCGGCCACCGGCAGGACGTCAACGCGGACGCCGTGAGCGCCGATGGCAGCCGCCTGGCCAGCGTCGACTGGGGCGGCATGCTCAAGATCTGGTCCGCCGATGTCGACGATGTCGCCGTCCATCGCCTGCCGTCACCGCCGACGATGGTGGTCAACGTGGGCTGCGTCGCCATCGATCCCACCGGACAATTCGTCATCGGCGGCAACAGCCAGAGTGGCCTGCCGGTGTGGCCGCTGCCGGGATCGTCCGCGTCACCGGCGCGGGTCGACCGTACCGAACCTGCGTCGAGCCTGGGCTTCACGCCGGACGGCCGGCTGCTGCTGGCCGGCACCACCCTCGGCAGCCTCACGGTGGTGGACGCCGCGGCGTGGAACATCATCGACACGCTGACCGCGCACCGCGGCGAGGTGCACGGGCTCGCGATTCATCCGTCCGGCCGGTGGGTTGCCACCGGTGGCGATGACGCGGAAGTGATGGTCCGGGAGCTGGGCGCCGACGGGCTGCTGGCGCGAACGCCCAGGGTGCTCGGCCGCTGTGGCGGCGCGCTGAAGGACCTCGTGTTCACGCCTGATGGCGCCCTGCTGGTCGGCGCCGCCGCCGACAGCGCGGTCTACCTGTGGGACTGGCGCGGCGACCAGCCGCCGCGCCAACTGAAGGGCCACACGGGCGCGGTCCTGGACGTGTGCCTCGATCCCGCCGGCCGGCAGCTGGTCTCGGCCGGGGCCGACGGCGTTCTGCGGATGTGGTCGCTGCCGGACGGAAGCCCCCTGGCCTCGCGGGCGCTGGGCCGGGGGCGCGTCGTGGCGGTGGCCTGGAGCCGCGACGGCTCGCGACTGGCCGTCGGCGGCATCGACGGCGTTGTCCGCCTTCTCGAAGCCGGGTCGTTGCGCGAACTGGTCGGGCTGCGGGGACACGTGGCCCGGGTGATGGCCCTGGAGTTCGCGCCTGCCGACGCCTGCCTGGTCTCGAGCTCGCGCGACGGGACGATGCGGGCGTGGACGGCGCCCGGGACGCGTTGATTCGCGGCCGGTGCTATACTGCCGTCCGGCCGCACAAACCACGAACGCGGAGACGCCGATGACCAGTCCTGCCGACATCCAGTTGCTCCCGGTTGCCGTCATCCAACTCGATGCCGGCGAAGATGTCCCCGCCAACGTCGTCCGAGCCGAGCGCCTGGCCCGCGAGGCGGCGCTCGCCGGCGCCCGCTTCATCGCCCTGCCCGAGATGTACCACTTCCGCAGCACCGGCAAGCCGTCAACGCTGCCCGGCGAGCCGATCCCCGGCCCCTCCACGCGCGGCCTGCAGGCCATCGCCGCGGAGTTCAACGCCGCCATCCTCGCCGGCAGTGTCTGCGAAGCCATCGCCGGCAGCTTCAAGGTCCACAACACCTCGGTGCTGATCGGCCCGGACGGCGGCATCAACGCCACCTACCGCAAGATCCACCTGTTCGACGTGGAAGTGGACGGCGTCGCCATCCGCGAGTCGGACTGGTACGTGCCGGGCGACACGCCCACGTGCGCCACCGTGCTCGGCCACACGGTCGGCCTGAGCATCTGCTACGACCTGCGCTTTCCCGAATTGTACCGGCGCTATGCGGATGAGCGCGCCGAGCTGCTCACGGTGCCCGCTTCGTTCACAGCCACCAGCGGCGCCGCGCACTGGGAGAGCCTGCTGCGTGCGCGCGCCATCGAGAACCAGGCCTTCGTGCTGGCGCCGGGCCAGACGGGCCCCGGCTCGGGCGGCGTCATGACCCACGGCAACAGCCTGATTGTCGACCCGTGGGGCGTGGTGCTGGCTCGCGGCAGCGATCGCGGCACGGAGATCGTGACGGCGACGCTGGACTTCGCCCGGCAGGCCGAGGTAAGGCGCCGGCTGCCGGCGCTGGGGCACCGGCGGCTGGCCTGATCGAGAGCTGGCGGGATTACGCGCTCGCGCGCTTCGTCCCGGTGAATACCTGACTGGTGATGCGATCGAGCGCCTTGGCGAGTTCCGCCTCTTCAATCCCCGAGAACGAGATCCGCACGTGGTGCGCATATTCGGCCCCGCCGAAGGCCGTGCCGGGAATCACCGCCACGCCCGCGTCGAGGAAGCGCTGCAGCGTGAACTCGCCCTGCGACTGGCCGGCGGGCGCCTCGGGCACCAGGCCCTTCAGGTTCAGGAAGAAGTAGAACGCGCCCTCGGGGCGGTACAGCCCGGGGCCGAGCACCGGACCTAGTTTCTCGACGATCAGCTCGCGACGGCGTGCGAACTTCGCCAGCAGCGGCTCGAGCCAGGCCTGGCGCTCGGCCTCGTTCGTCATGGCCTCGACGAACGCCTTCTGGATGAACGGCACCACGCCGCCCGTCTGCGTGTACTCGCCGAGCGTCAGCTTCGCGATGATGCCGGCATTGCGACAGACGGTGTAGCCGATGCGGAAGCCGGTCGCGGCATACGATTTCGAGCAGGTGAAGACGCCGAAGATGTGGTCGCCGGGAAACTGGAGCATGCTCACGTGCTTCGCGCCGCCGAAGACGAAGTCCTCGTAGGCCTCGTCCGAGACGATGTGCACGCCGTGCTTCACGCACAGGTCGTTCAGGCGCGACAGCTCCTCGCGCGAGAACACCTTGCCCGTGGGGTTCTGCGGCGAGTTCACGTAGAGCAGAGCGGCGCCCGGCAGCTTCGCCTCGACCTGCGCGAAGTCGATGTCGAGCCGGCCGTCGCGTTCCACCAGCGCCACCTCGTCCAGCGTACAGCCCGCATAGGGCGCGATGTTGTCCAGCACGCACGACCAGGTCGGAGCGAACGAGACCACGCGTCCGCCCGCGAACATGTTGAACACCAGCTGCAGGCCTTCCTGGCCGCCGTAGGTGCAGATCACGTGCTCGCGGCCAAGGCCGGTCAGCCCGTTCTCCGCCATGCGCGCCAGCACCGCATCCTTGAACCAGGGTTCGCCGCCCGACTTCGGGTAGCGCGTCAGGCCGGCAGCCACGGCCTGCTCCATGGCGCGCGTGATGTAGGCCGGCGTGTTGTCCGCCAGCTCGCCGCGCTGCAGGTAGGCGAACTTCGCACCGGTCTTCGCTTCCCAGCGCGGGGCCACATCGCGGATCCGCTCGCTGATCTCGACGATGGGCGACAGTCCGATCCTGGTGAAGGCGGCGTTCAGCATGACTGGTCCTTTCCGGCGGGAAGTGCCACGGGAGGGTCCCGGACGTGCCGGCATTCTAGTCCATCAACCCCGCGGGAGCCACGGGCCTTTGCGGTCGGTTCCGCAAGCCAACTATTTTGACCAAATATCACAAAATCGTGATGTATACAGCAAAGTCAAGCGTGAAAAGATGTTGCGATAGCGGCAGAGGACGCACCATTGCTCATGTAAGAAGTCGATAGATGGTCATTCATGATTTGTTTGATCGACATTAAATCCACCATGCTAGACTCATGGGCCGGTGTCAGGGGGACACCGCCCCGCAAGGACCATTGAGAGGACGCAGCATGCGGCACCGATTCGCCCGTTTCCCGTCGCTGGCCCTGGTCGTCGGCGCAGCCCTGCTGGCCTGCCCGACCATCGTCGGCGCCGTGGACATCACATTCGGCACTTCGTGGGACAATGTCCCGTTGCAGCAGATCCTGGATACGCGGTACGGCGTCGGCGTCATCAACGTCGCCACCGACTACGAAGGCCATAATCCCGGCGATGCCGATCCCGCCTACTGGCAGGATCTCGGCCTGAACGGGCTCATCGTCCGCGAGATCGCGGGCTTCTCGAACCGCAACACGCTGGGCTGGTACGAGGAGTCGCTGGCGGGCGCCCCGGTCATCGACGGCAGCGATGACGGCATCGTCTTCGATGGTCCGCTCAGCGCCGGCGCCACGGCGTCGATCTCGTTCCCGAACGGCATGACCCGCTTCGGCTTCTACCTGAACCCGAACGGGACGCTGGACGGCGGCGCGCACGCGCCGGAGCCGGAGCTGTTCTTCACGAACCGCTTCTACAACGACAAGGGCACCAATGGCGTGGCCGCCACGCACGCGCCCTTCAACGGCGACCCGCAGTGCCTGGTGTTCAACATCACGCACCTGTCGGGTGGCGTGCCCACGTATGTGCTTGCCTGGGAAGATCTCGACTACGGGACGAGCATTGCGCCGTCATACAACTGGTCGAAGACCGACAACGATTTCAACGATCTCGTCATCGAGATCCAGGCCATGTCGCCGGTGGGCGTGGAGACGCAGACCTGGGGCTCGGTGAAGGCCCTGTTCCGGCAATAGCGCGGGGCGGCTACGGCAGCCTGCGCACCAGCACCAGCGTGACGTCGTCGCTGGCCGACGCGTCCCCCACGAACTCCGTGAGGTCGGCCAGCACCGCGTCGCGCACACTGTCGGCGCCGCGTTCGCGCGTGTCCTTGAGCACCTGCAGCAGCCGCGCGTCGCCGTATTCGTCCTCGGCCTCGTTCCAGGCCTCGGGAATCCCGTCCGTGAACAACGCCAGCAGGTCGCCCGGGTCCATGGTCAGCGATCGCGCCGTCCAGGTGCCCTCGCCGACCAGCGCGACCGGCATGCCGGTCGGGGCCAGGATCTCGATCGCGCCGCCGGCCCGCACCAGGTAGGGCGGATTGTGCCCGGCGTTGACGTACTCGAGCTGGCCGGTTGCCGGGTCCAGCACGCCCACGAAGAGCGTCGCGTACCGCACGGGCTCGGTGACCGGGTACAGCACCGCGTCGAGGCGCTCGACCAGCTTCGCCGGGTCTGAACACGGACCGGACAGGCCCCGCAGCAGCGGCCGCAGCGACGAGACCAGCAGCGCCGCGCCGAGCCCCTTGCCCGCCACGTCGCCCACGACCACCATCACCCTGCCGTCCGGCAGCGCGAACACGTCGTAGAGGTCGCCGCCCACCTCGGTGCACGAGACCAGGTGCGGCACCAGTTCCCAGCCCGCGATGTCCGGAGCCCGGTCGGGCAACAGCGTGCTCATGATGCGCCGCGCCGCGCCCAGTTCGCCTTCCAGTCGCTGCTTCTCGGCTTCCATCGTGTGGTAGCGCGCGTGCGTCAGCGCCACGGCCACGCAGTTGGCCAGCAGCGTGAAGGCCTTCAGCTCGTCGGTGGTGTAGCGGTCGTGCGAGTCGGCCGAGTCGGCATAGAGCAGGCCGATGACGTTCTCGTTGTCGAACAGGGGTGCCGCGATGGCCGTGCGCACACCCTGGCTGACGATGCTCATCTGCGCCTGGAAGGCGACGTCCTGCTGTGCGTCCTCGATGAGGAACGACACCCGCTCGCCGAGCACACGGTTGATGACGGTGCGGCTGAGCATGAGGTTCGATGCCTGGCCGCCGCCACGCACGCGCGAGGCGCGCACCTGGGGTTCGCCCGTGCCTTCGTCCAGCAGCGCGATGAGGGCGCGCTCCGGCATCACGGCGGCATCGACCAGGTCGAGGATCGGCTCGAACAGCTCTTCCGGCGTACCCGGCGTGACGAGCAGGCTCCCGGCTTCGGCCAGGACCGTGAACAGTTCGGCGCGCTTGCCGGCCCGTCGGGCGGTCTGTCGCGTACCGCTGTCGCGCCCGGTCGCTTCCTGCCAGGTGATGGCCACGCCGGCCGACTGGCGGTCGCCGACGATGGTCATCAGCGCCTGCGAGTCGAGGTTGCCGCCCAGCGCGAAGGTGGCCCGGCCCAGCGTGAGCTGGTCGCCGGGGCCCACGTCGCGCCAGCCTTCGCAGGTGGCGCCGTTCACCTGGGTGCCGTTGTGGCTGCCCAGGTCGCGCACGCGGACGCGGCCGCTGGCGTACTCCAGCTCGGCATGGCGGCGCGACACGGACGACTCGGGCAGCACGACATCACAGTCGGCGGCGCGGCCGAGCACGTGCTTGCCCTCACTCAGCTCGAAGCGGACCTCCTGGTCGCCGACCCGGCCGGCCAGGATGAGTTGTTGACGATTCATGGAGCCGATCCTGTCGAGGGGGATGCCCGCCGCCGGACGGGTCGCAGCGGCAGCGGCCTGCGTTGTCGCGGCCTGGACTTGTCGCGCCCAAGACTAGCCGATTCCGCAGGCCGGCGCCACGGGGAACCGGACTGCTTCGGTCCGGTCGCGGCGGGCCCGCCTAGAGCTCCGCCGCCACCCGCCGGAAATGGTGCCCCATGATGGCGAGCGTCATCGCCACGCCGAACTGGTCGGGGTGCCGGGTGAGCGTGGACAGCACGAAGCGCCAGTAGGCGCGGCGACCGCGGTGCGCGATGCCCATGACCCACGCCGACCGGAAGCCGGCGCCCACGTCGGGCCAGGACACGGGGGTACGCGGGCCACGCATGCGATGGGCATCGAGGAAGATGCGGATGCGGTCGTAGTAAGCGCCGGGCTCGTAGAGGCGGCACATCAGGCGGCGGTAGTTGTCGATCAGGAACTCGCGGTCCAGCCGCGGTTCGAAGTTGAACACGACACTCGTGTTGTCGCCGTGGCTCTCGGTGCGCAGCCGGCCCTCGCCGGCCAGGCGCTGGTAGAGGCGGCTGCGCGGCATGGCCTGCAGCAGGCCGACCATCGCCGTCACCACGCCGGCCTTCTGGATGAACTCGTACTGTCGCTGGAAGATGTCGGGTTCGTCGCTGTCGAAGCCGACGATGAAGCCGCCCATCACCTCGAGGCCGGCGGCCTGGATCGTCGCCACGCTCCCGGCCAGGTCGCCGCGCAGGTTCTGCAGCTTGCGGCATTCGCGCAGGCTCGCGGCGCTGGGCGTTTCCAGGCCCAGGAACACCTTCTTGAAGCCGGCGGTGACGATCAGGTCGAGAAGCTCGGGCTCGGCCGCCATGTTGACCGAGGCCTCGGTCAGGAAGGTCATGCGTGTGCGCGTGCGCGCACGCCAGTCGATGATCGCCAGCAGCAGTTCGCGACTGCGCCGGGGATCGCCGATGAAGTTGTCGTCGACCACGAAGACCGGGCCCTGCCAGCCCAGGACGCGCAGCGCCTCCAGTTCGGCGATGAACTGCGCCGGCGACTTCACGCGCGGCCGGCGCCCGTTGAGGGCGACCACATCGCAGAACTCGCAGTCGAACGGGCAGCCGCGGCACGACTGCACCGACATCGTCGCGTAGAGGCGCAGGTCGAGCAGGTCCCAGCGGGGCAGCGGCGTCAGCGAGAGATCGGGGAATCGCGGGGCCTGGTACAGGGGGCGCAGCGTGCCGGCGCGCAGGTCGGCGACCAGTCCGGCCGCGAGTTCCTCCGCCTCGCCCACGACCACGTGCGGGACGCCGAGCGAGGCGTCGGGCTCGGGCATGAACAGCGGGCCGCCGCCGATCAACGGCCGGCCCAGGGTACGGCAACGCCGGGCCAGTTCCGTCACCTCGCCGCGGTGGATCTCCATCGCGCTGACCATCACGAAGTCGGCCCAGGCCAGGTCGGCGTCGGGCAGGTCGGTGGTGTTGCGGTCGACGAGGCGACAGGACCAGTCGCGGGGCAGCAGGCCCGCCATCGTGAGCAGGCCCAGCGGCGGATTGGCGGCGCGCTTGCCGACAAAACGCAGCGCGTGGCGCAGGCTCCAGAAAGTCTCGGGAGTACGGGGTTCCACCAGGAGGATGTTCATGAGGTCTCCGATCCGGCCCGCGGCGGGGCGGGCCCGTGTCCCCATGATAGTCCGTCTCGCGTGCGACGGCCTGTTGCACATCATGACCGCCGCGGCCATTGACCCGCAGGCGGCCCGGCAGTCATAATCGCAGTGCACGCGCGGAGGCACGAAATGGGGGATGCGGATGACCGGTGTGGGAATTTCCTACGGAAACGATGCCGACGCCTACTCGCTCGGCCGCGACACCGCCGCTGCGGCCCTGCGCGCCGGCGGGCTGGGGCAGGCCGACCTCCTGGCCGCCTTCTGCTCGGGCCACAGTGATGCCCACCGGTTCCACGCCGGGCTGCGCTCCGTGGTCGGCGGGGCCACGCCGATCATCGGCGGCTCCAGCCTCGGCGTGATCACGAACGAAGCACTCTCCTACCAGGGCCACCCGGCGGCGGTTGCCGCCATCCGTTCCGACAAGGTGGCCTTCAGGGTCGCCGCTGCCGGCGGCCTCGACGTCGACGAGGTTGCTGCCGGGCGCACCCTGGCGAGAGGCCTGGCCCGGTCGAAGGCGGACAAGGCACTCTATGTCCTCTACGACTCGATCCGCACGCCGGCCGGCCAGCCGGGGCCGCCGGTGCTCAACGCCTCGGCTCCCCTGCTTGCCGGCATCGAGGAATTGCTCCCCGGAGACGTGCCGATCCTCGGCGCCGGGCTCCTGGGCGAGTACGGCTTCGGCTCGACCTGGCAGTTCGACGGCCGGGGCGTCGTCTCCCAGCACGTGGTGGCCTGCCTGATCAGCGGTGACTGCAGCGTCGATCACACGATCATGCACGGCTGCATCCCGCTCGACGGCGTCTACCGGCGCATCACGCGCATGCAGGGCGACGTTGTCCACGAACTGGACGGCCGTCCGCTCCCGGAGATCATCGACGAACTGTTCGGGAACCGGGACTGGCGCGGCGAACGTCCCGTGATCATGAACCTCACGCTGGGCATCAACTGCGGCGAACGGTTCGGTCCACCCCGGGAGAGCCAGTACGTCAATCGCCTGCTGACCGGCGTGACGCCGGACGGCGACGGCGTCGGCATGTTCGAGGCCGACCTGGCCGTGGGCCAGGAAGTGCAGTTCATGGTCCGCGACAACCGCATGATGCTGCAGTCCGTGCGCGAGAACGCGCCGGCACTCGTGGCGCGGGCGCGTGCCGGGGGACGACGGCCGTTCCTGGCGCTGTACATCAGCTGCGGTGGCCGCACGGCCGCGCAGTCGCGGACGGACCAGGAGGAAGCTGCCGAGGTCCAGCGGGTGACGCGCGAGGCCGGCATCCCGCTCCTGGGCATCTGGTCCGGCGTCGAGATCGCGCCGCTTCTGGGTCGCAGCCGCGGCCTGGACTGGACGGGCGTCCTGGTCGTCCTCTCGGAAGGAGGGTGACGGTGGCGGAATCGGCAGATCAGGTCCCGGGGATGGTCGAAAAGTCGACGCATGTCGAGTCCGAGCGCGACTACTATCGCGGCGTGGCCGAGTGTCTCGGCCGCAAGGCGTTGACCGACGCGCAGGACTTCACCCGCCTGATCGACGACCTTCGCGCGACCGAAGCCGAGCTGCGTCGCGGGCGTGAAGATCTGGAGCGCCAGGTCGCCGCGCGCACGGCCGACCTGACGCGCAGCAACAGCGAACTCGCCGAGATAACCTCCCGCTACGACGAGCTGGTGCGCCGCATTCCCAACGGCGTCTACACGCTGCGCATGCGAGCCGACGGCCGCCCGACCTTCGAGTACCTGAGTCCGCGGGCCTGCCTGATGCTCGGCTATGATCATGACGCGGTATTGGCCGATGCGGACCTGGGTTTCGCGGGGATCCATCCCGACGACCTCGACGATCTGTACCGCGCCAACGAGGCGGCCACGCAGGCCGGCGATCCCCTGAGCTGGGAAGGCCGTTTCGTCGTCGACGGCTCGATCCGCTGGATACGTCTCGATGCCAGCCAGACCGTCGTACCCGGCGGCGACGTACTGTGGAACGGCGTGGTCAGCGACGTGACCGACCGTCGCCTGGCCCAGGACGAGCTGCGCGATCGCGAGCATCTCTACCGCCTGCTCAATGAACTGGCGCCCAACGCCATCACCGTGTCCGACCTCGAGGGCCGTATCCGGATGGCCAACAGGGCGGCGCTGCAACTGTTCGGCGAGGATGAGGACGCCGAACTTGTCGGTCGCAGCGTCTTCGAGTGGGTGGCCCCGGAAAGCCGCGAACTGGCGCAGGCGAAGCTCCTGGAACTGTTCACCGTCTCGCGCTTCCAGGGCCTCGAATTCGGGTTCCTCCGCCGCGACGGCAGCCGGTTCGACGGCGAAGCCGACGTCTCCCTGGTCCGCGACGAGCAGGGTCGTCCACGCATGGTCATCATCGTCGCCAGCGACCTGACCCAGCGGCGCCGTCTCGAGGGCGAGCGGCTGCGCCTGCAGAAGCTCGAAGCCATCGGCACGCTGGCCGGCGGCCTGGCGCACGACTTCAACAACCTGCTGCAGGGTGTGTTCGGCTACATCTCCCTGGCGCGGATGAAGCTCGAGGATCCGGCGGCCGCGGCGGCGATGCTCGCCCAGGCCGAGAGGGCCAGCGGCCAGGCGGTCAGCCTGACCTCGCAGCTGCTCACCTTCGCCAAGGGCGGGAAGCCGCAGAAGAAACGCCTGTCGCTGCCGGCGGTGGTCGAGGGCGCCACGCACTTCGCCCTGAGCGGCACCTCGACCGTCTGCGCCCTCGATGCCCCGGCCGGCCTGTGGGACGCCGATGCCGACGAGGGCCAGATCGTGCAGGTCGTCCAGAACATCGTCATGAACGCGAGCCAGGCCATGCAGCAGGCGGGAGTCGTGCGCATCGAACTGGCCAACCTCGAGCTGCCGGGCGGGAGTGATGCGGCCCTGCCCGCCGGCGGGCGGTTCGTGGTCGTGCGCATCGCCGATGCGGGCGTCGGCATCGCGCCTTCGTACCTGCCGCGCATCTTCGACCCCTACTTCACCACGAAGCAGAGCGGCAGCGGCCTGGGCCTGGCCACCACGTGGTCCATCGTCAAGCGCCACGGCGGTTCCATCCGGGTTGCCTCGGAGCCTGGTCGGGGAACCACGTTCGAGGTCCTCCTGCCGGCCGCCGCTGCCGAAGCTGGCCCGATGACGTCTGAACCGTCGGCGGGCAAGGCGGCGCCGGGCCAGCGCCGCCTCCGCGTGCTGGTGATGGACGACGAGGAACTCATCCGCTCGGTGGCCGGGGCCATGATCGGCTCGCTCGGCCACACCGTGGACGAGGCCGTCGACGGCCGTGAAGCGGTGGACCTGGTCGAAAGGGCGATCGCCGCCGGTCAGCCCTATGATATAGTGGTTCTCGACCTGACCGTGCGCGGCGGCATGGGCGGCGACGAGGCCATCGGCCTCATCCGCGCCCTGGCCCCGGGCATCCGGGCTGTCGTCTCGAGCGGTTACTCGGACAGCGCCGTCGTGGCGGAGTTCCGGGCGCACGGCTTCGACGCCTTCCTGAACAAGCCCTACACGCTCGAGGCGCTCCGCGAGGTCCTCGTCGTGCCACCAGCCCACTGACCGCCGCCGCTGCGGAGGATCCCGGACATGACCGACACCCCGCTGACCGACGCGCTCGCCGGCCGCGGCCGCCTGTTGGGATTCTCCCACGGCTACTGGCTGCTCAACGTGATCGAGATGTTCGAACGGCTGGCCTACTACCTGGTCCGTTCGGTGGTGGCCATCTACATCATGCAGGCCGACGACCCGCACGGCCTGCATTTCACGGCCGCCGACAAGGGCACCATCTACGCGCTGTGGTTCGCCTTCCAGTCGATATTGCCCACCTTCACGGGCGGTTTCGCCGACCGCTACGGGTACAAGCGGAGCCTGTTCTTCGCGATCACCCTCAATGTGCTGGGCTACTGCCTGATGGCCACGCAGACCAGCTTCCTGGGCTTCACCTTCGGCGTGGTGGTGCTGGCCACGGGTACCGCGTTCTTCAAGCCGTCGCTGCAGGGAAGCCTGGCGCAGAACCTGGACCGCACGAACTCGTCGCTGGGTTGGGGCATCTTCTACTGGGTGGTCAACGTGGGCGCGGCGATCGGGCCGATGCTCGCCAACTTCATCCGCCACGACTACTCGTGGCAGGCGCTGTTCTTCACCGCGGCCGCGGTGATGTCCCTGAACTACCTGATGCTGTTCACGTTCAAGGATTTCGCCAGCGGCTCCGACAAGACGGCGAGCCCGCTGCAGGTGCTCACGCGCACGCTCCGCACCCTCGGCGACTGGCGCCTGGCCACGTGGCTGGCCATCATGAGCTGCTTCTGGCTGATGATGTACACCCTCTGGGACCTGCACCCGAACTTCCTGACCGACTGGAACGACTCGGGTGGAACGGCCGCCTTCTTCCGGAGTTCACCGCTGTTTCCGGACAAGTGGGCCATCGAGACCGATCGCGGCCTGCAGGTGCCGCAGGAGATCCTGCTGAACCTGAACGCTCTGTTGATCGTGCTGCTGATGATCCCGGTGTCGTGGCTCGTGCGCAAGATGCGCACGCTCGAGTCGATGGTCATCGGCATGGGCATGGCCACCATCGGCGTGCTGGTGGCCGGGTTGACCAACCTGGGCTCGGTGTTCCTGCTCGGCGTCATGGGCTTCTCGTTCGGCGAGATGCTCACCGGCCCGAAGAAGAACGAGTACCTGGCGCTGATCGCCCCCGTGGACAAGAAGGGCCTGTACCTGGGCTTCGTGAACATTCCCGTCGGCGTGGGCGGGCTGGTGGGCTCCAAGCTGCAGGGCTACTTCTACGGCAACTTCGGCGAGAAGGCGGTGCTCGCGCAGAAATACCTGGCCGAGCACGCGCCGGGCGGCGGCAGCTGGGACGGCAAATTGGGCAGCCTCGATGCCGCGGCCGGAGTCGCGCGCACCGAGGCCTTCGTGAAGCTGCAGCAGGTGACGGGGCTGGACGCCGCGGCGGCCACGTCGCTGCTCTGGGAGACCTACGACCCGCACCTGAAGGTGTGGCTGCCGTTCGCGGGCATCGGCGTGGTGGCGATCATTGCGCTGGTCTTCTTCGCGCGCGCGGCCCGCAAGTGGGCGGACATGGATGCGTAGGAGAAGGACAGGGGCGGGAAGCGCAGGTAGGATGCACCGGTGCATCCATCATCGATCCAGCCCCTTCCACGGCTCCCCTGGCAATCGCGCGAGCAATTCGCGTTGAACCAGTTGCACTGCGACCGCCGGATCGTAGGCGACGTCGGCCGAGACGAGGGGCCGGATGTCTTCCCGGAATGTGGCGGTTCTGATCTTTGCAGTCAGGTTCGCCTCGAACTCGGCGCGCGATACCGTCAGGCCGTCGTGAGCCATGTAGCGCTGGAAACACTCGACGATACGGGCGCTCGTGGCGCCTCCTGCCCGCAGGGCCACCCAGAGGTCGAACAGGTCGCGTCCCTTCCTGCGCTGGTAGAGTGCGCGCATCTTCGTCCCCAACAGTTCGTCGAGGTGGTACACCGGGAGAGCGGCAGTTCCGCTGAACCACGGATTTTCCACCACGAACGGGTACTGCTCAATGGGCAGAACGGCGAAGTGCTCCCGGGTGTTGATCTCGACCTTCAGCCGCATGGTCGCGACCGGCGGAAACGTCGTCTCGTAGCGGTAGATAAGGGTGAAGCGCCCCTGGGCCTGCTTCCACTGCGGGATTCCCAGCCACGGGTCCAGGGCACCGCGAATCGCGCCGATCAGCTCGCCGATGGGGCCCGCGTCACGCTGGACAAGGTCGATATCCTCCGAGTAGCGCCTTCCCGCGCCGAGGAAGAGCTTATGCAAGGCCGTGCCCCCGCGGAAGACGGCCTGAGCGGCCACGGCCTCCGCCGAGAACATGGCGACCAGCGCGCGCGAAAGCACCAGGTCCTGTTCGACCTGCTCGTTGGCGGGCCACGGTGCGTGGGTACGCCATGCAGTGATGTTGGCGCGTGGGATCAAAGGTCGATCTCCAGTTCGGCATTGGGTCGGACGTGCCATCGTTCATCGGTCCCGGCGCGCGCCGGCTGCCCGGGGAGCAGCGGGATCGCGCGGGGGTTCCAGGCCTTGAGCCATTCCGCCATCGGAGCGGCGACGTCGGCTTCACCGACCGCGTCGAGCAGGTAGCCCAGGCGCTGGACGTCCGGAAGCTTCACCAGATGCGCGATGCCGACCAGCGCCCGCGCGTCGATGCGCTCCGCCAACTCCGCAAGAACTGTGGCAATGTTGTCCAGATGCCCTGCCGCAGCCTGGTACCGGACCAGGTCGAACGCCGTGGTCTCGGGAGTGGCGACACGCATCGTGCCCGTTTCGGTCTGGATCTCGGTCGTCGGCATCCGCTCGACCTTGCTGTTCATCGAGAATCGGATGGTGACCTTGCCGGCGCGCATCTCGCGCGTGGGCTGGTTCGTCACGACCTGGAAGGCCATGGGTTGCTGATGGGAGGCGCCGTGGATCGCCGCGGCGCTGAGCAGCCCCACGTAGTAGGGCTGCTCGAGGTGGCGCATGAGATCGTCGATGAACCAGCTCGCCGGCGGCGACCCCGTCGCCCGATATTCCGGAGGCACGACGACGTAGAACCCGCGACGGGGGGACACGATCTTCCGTTGCTCCTTGAGCCTGCGCAGGGCCGTCTGAACCGCAACGAATGAACGGCCGGTCTCGGATTCGGCCAGGGAAGCGGTAAAGGTGTAGCTGCCAAGACCTTGAAGCTGATCCACCCAGCCCGACATGGCGGGTTTTCTGGCCATTTCGGCTCCTTCATGCATCTGTTTTGTTGCATTTGTCTTGTAAAAACTAGCATTTATAGCAAATTTATGCAAGTAAAAAGACAAGAGTAGAGACTGACCGCCTTCGGCTCGTGCCGTGCATACCCCTCAAGCATTAGACAGTGTCCGCTGCAACGTAACGCTTGCGCCGGCGCTATTCGCGCATGGCGAGTCTCACGTATTCGCAACACTTGCGCCCTTCTAGGAAGAGTCAAGCATATCCCGCGGCCCGCCTCCTGAGCTTGGTCGGTTCCTGGCTTCTTGTTTCTCGGCCGGCGGCTGTTCGGGTTTGTCCATTCGCTTCTTCGAGCTCGCCCACTGGCGGCCCAGGAGGGTTATCGGGGGGTGCCAACAGTCGGGCGCAGGTGCTCCGGGCACAGCGCAAGTCGGTTGTACACCCCTCTGGACCCGATCATTCGCCAGCCTCTTCCGGTCGTCGATTCGTTCTACTCAGCTACCAAGGCACAGCTTCAGATTGAACACTTCGCCGCGCGTGAGCATCACCCAGACCCCGATCAACAGCTTCCGGGCTAACGCCATCCGCACCTTGTTCACGTGAAGGCGTTTGCACTTCTGGCGGGCCCAGACCGCCACGGTTGCGCTCGCGCCCATCAACCGCACCGCCCATTGCCCGAGGATGAACCGCAGGCCGCGGTTACCTCGCTTGGTCAGTCGCCCGTGGTGGGACGTGTCCGCCGATTGGTAGACCCGGGGTACCATGCCGCCGCTGCTGGCTACCGCCTTCGCGTCTCGGAACCGACCGGCATCGCCCAGCTCGCTGAGCAACGTCAGCACTGAGACCGCGCCCATGCTCGGCAACTGGACCATCGCCGCGTGCATGCGTGGATCCGCAGCCACGCGCTCTTCGATTCCCGCCTTCAATGCTTCTACGCCGGCGGCCATCGCCGCCATCGCGTTCGTCAGTTCGTGCAGGCTACGCGTCAGTTGGTCGTTCACCAGGCGCATGGCCAGCAGGCCCTTGATCCCGCTCTTGCTGTGCAACGTCTTGGCAGGCGGGCTCACGTTGTATGCACGCAGCAGAGCCTTGATCTGGTTGCTCAGGTGCTGACGTTGAACCATCAGATCCTGCCGTGTGCGTGCCAGCTTGCGATCTCCGTAGACCTCGTCGTCGGGATACCACGTCTTCGCGTCGCGATCGATGTCGCCCAACCACAGCCGACGGGCGATCTCGCGCGCGTCCCGCTTGTCCGTCTTCTTGCCCAGCACTTTCAGGTTCAGCTTGATCGGGTCGGCCACCACCACCGGGAAGCCCCGCTCGACCAGCCCGTTGACGAACCAACGGTTCATACCCACCGCCTCGACGGCCACTCGGCAGCCAGGCTGCCACGGCCCGAACTCGTCGAACACCGCCGCCCCCGCCGCGTCTGGAGCAATCGTAACTCGTTGCTCATGAACGATATTGCCCTTCCCGTCGACCACGCAGTACTGCAGAACCGTCTTGTGCAGATCGACCCCGATGAAATGCTGTGCTACGATCTTCATGAGTCGGCCTCCTCGTAATCCGTTGCCGAGTGCTTTCGCGAGTCCTCAGGCTACGAGATTCGGGCCGACTCTTTCTATACCGTCCGGCGCAACTGTCTGCCGGCCTCACCGCCTCCCGCCGCCGCAAGGCATCCGGGAGCGCGCGTGCCCGCTGCAGCCTGTCACCAGCCGGCGACAACTCCCGCTGCGCGCGCCTACCGCCGGCGACGGCCGGCGGCCACGCTACTGCATGAGCTGGTGCGCACGCATCTCGAGACCTGGCTGGCCACCGCCGCCGAGCGTGACGAATACGGCCGCGGCGTCGCCCTACATGTCGAGTCCGAGCTGCGCGGGTACCTGAAGTGCGGCATCCTGGCCCACGGTTTCGCCCGCGTGTACTGCGGCAACTGCCGCCACGACTTTCTGGTGGCCTTCTCGTGCAAGGGCCGCGACCTGTGCCCGTCGTGTGCCACGCGCCGCATGGTCGATGTCTCGGCCCACATGGTCGACCAGGTCTTACCACGCGTACAACACCGACAATGGGTGCTGTCGGTGCCCAAGCGCGTCAGGTGGCACCTCAGGCACAAGCCTGAGGTGATCAGCGGCCTCCTGACAGTCTTCCTGCGTGCGGTCGAGACCACACTCAGGCAGTGCAGTCCGGGAGCGCCAGCGGACGCCCGTTTCGGTGCCGTCGCGTTCGTGCACCGGTTCGGCAGCTACCTCAACAGCCACGTGCACTTCCACGTGCTGGTGACTGACGGCGTCTTCAGCGCCGGCCCCGATGGCGAGGCGATCTTCCACCCGGCTCTGGATCTGGAACGAAAAGACTTCGAAGCGGTGCAAACAAAGATGCGCCACCGCGGCCTGCGCTGGCTGCACCGCCATGGCCACCTCGATGACGACGCTCTCCATGTTCTCGACAGCAGCGATCACGCCGGCGGCTGGTCGGTCGACGCCTCGGTGACGATCCCGGGCTGGGACCGCCACGGCCTCGAGCGCCTGGCGCGCTACTGCGCGCGACCGCCGCTGAGCCAGGAGCGGCTCGGCCGTCTGAACGAACAGACCCTGGTCTACAGCCTGCGCCGCCCGACCGCCGACGGCCGCACCGAACTGCAGCTGACCCCCATCGAGCTGCTGGATCGTCTGGCCCAATTGGTGACCCCGCCCCGGCTGCACAAGCACCGCTACTGCGGCGTGCTGGCACCAAACGCAGCGTTACGCGCGGCGGTGACCGCGTCGGCCGGTCCGGCGGGAGCGACGCTGCAGTTGCTGGAGCAGGCGCGCGCGAGCATGGGGTTGCCATCGGTCTCGCCGCCTGCGTCCGACCCACCGTCACCGCTGTCGAACCTCCGCCGCGCCGCGGCCCGCTGCTGGGCGCTGCTGCTGGTGCGGATCTACGAATGCCTCCCGCTCAGGTGCCCGGAGTGCGGCGAGGCGATGCGCATCATAGCCTTCTTGCTGGACCGTCCGGTGATCGAGCGCATCCTCGAGCACATCGGCGAACCCACGCAGCCGCCGGCGGTGCTGCCGGCGCGGTCGCCGCCGCAGCTGGAGTTCGGGTTCGATCAGACGATCGCCACCGACGACTGGCCGGAGATGGACCAGACGGCCGGGCGGGGAGCGGGCGGCTGGGAGTGATCCCCTATCAGGCGAACCAGCGCGGGCCGCAGCCTCGGCAGTGCGGCGAATGGGGACGTGCGCCCGCGAGCACGCCGGATCGGCGCCGCGCGGGGTGGAAACGGTGTCCAGGTGGGGGCTTGGGGCCGGTCGATTGACTTTCTGGGGTTCGGTGGGGGGTACTCAAGCGGTGTCAGAGAGCGATCGCGAGGGCTTGGCGAGGGGGAATGATGGATTGTTTTGACTATTCTCACGCAGGCTTCAACCAACTGGCCTTTGAATCCATGGGCCAGAAATGTTAAGCTCCCCCTCCGCAGCCACCGCGACATCGTCCTCGTTGAACCCTGCCCCCGGAGGGAGTCCTCATGCCCCGCGCCACCCACCTGCTGCTGCCCGGCCTCGTGCTCATGGCCGTCGCGTTCACCGCCTGCACCGACAAGAGCACCGACCCCGGCGTGACCCCGTTCGCCCTGAACCTGTTGATCCGCGATCCCGCGAACAACCCGGTCCCCGGCATCGAGGCGAAGCTGCATGTGCCCATCCCCGGATTCCCGGTGGCGGCGGCCAAGTCGGTCACCGACGTCGAGTTCATCATCCCGGAAGAGGCGCACGTGGTCCTGGATATCTACGATCTCGAAGGTCGCCTCGCACGCTCAGTGCTGGACAACGACCTGCCGGCGGGTGCGCACGGCATCATTGTCGCCGGCAACCTGGACGAGGACTTCCTGATGGGCTCGCGCATCTACCGCTACGAGATGGTGGCCTCGGTGGGCGGCACCGAGACGTTCCGCGACAGCAAGTACACGTCCGTCTACACGTCGCCGGACATCGAGCAGCAGCCGGTGCTGGGCGTCAGCGACGCGAACGGACGCATCAAGTTCACCGACAAGACGCACTTCCCCTTCCTGTACGACCTGGGGCCGCAGCCGATGACGGACGAGAACGGGGACGATGCCGGCACGTTCGAGTTCGGGGATGTCGTGATCATCCGGCTCTATGACGCGGGTTCCGGCCTCTACGTGAACCATGAGGTGACCATCGATGGCGTGCACAGCGTGAAGACTCTTGTCTGGGATGTCGCGAAGGCGGTCGCGGATGTCGAGGCCGTGGCCGCGGCGCCGGGTGTGCGGGCCAGGACGGAGGCGGCGGCGATGATCCCGCCGCCGCTCGAGTACCAGTTGCGGCAGAACAGGCCCAATCCTTTCAACTGACGGGGCGATTCAGAGCTTCTGAATTAGCCGCTATTAGCCGATTGGCTAAATTTGGCATGCCAAGTAACAGTTGGCGGCCATGTGATTTCAATGGCACGGCTGTCCAATGGACAGGCCGAATTGTGGGCGCCATCTCACTTGCGCCGGCGCAAGCCTCAACTTCCCCAATCCAGATCCTGGGTCTGCCCCGCCATCTCATCCGGCGCCGCTGACGGCCCGGTCAAATGGTCAGCCGCATGCCACCGCGCCGATCCCTCCGACAGCAGCGTGCAGACCAGGGTGTTGAGGGAGACGCCCTCGCGCTCGGCCTGCACGGCAAGCCGCGCGTGGAGCGTGCGCGGCAGACGCACGCGGAACTGCCCGCTGTGCGCCATGTGGCCCGATGGCGGCGGCGGCGTTGCGCTGCGCATCATAGCCTTCTTGCTGGACCGTCCGGTGATCGAGCGCATTCTCGCCCACATCGGCGAACCCACGCAGCCGCCGGCGGTGCTGCCAGCGCGTTCGCCGCCGCAGCTCGCGTTCGGGTTCGACCAGACGATCGCGACTGCGGAATGGCCGGAGATGGACCAGACGGCGGGGCAACAGGCGAACGGCTGGGAGTGATCCCCTGACAGGCGAACGAATGGGGGCCGTGGCATCGGCAGTACGGCGTTTGGGGGCGTGCGCCCGCGGACGGGCAAGACACGCGGAGAATCGGCCGCTAGGCGCGGTTCGGGGCGGGTCGATTGACTTCCGGGGATACTCAACGGGTGTCAAGGGGCGGTCGCGAGGGTTTGGCGGGGGCGAATGGTGGTTTGTTTCGACTATCCTCTTCCTGCTCAACCTGGCTCAGTGCGCGAAGCGGCGCATTGATCGCGGCGTTTGATGACGGGCTTGATGATTGGACAATTCGTGCGCATTTGGTCGCGTGATGGTCACAGCGAGGGCCTTGGCCATTAGAAGTCTCGAGGAAGCCAAATTCTATTGCACCCGCTTTGGGTTCGAGTTGGCCTTAATTGTTGCAGGTGGCCGGTCAAGTCGATCGAGAGATCCTCGTGCGAGTACAGCCAGCGGTCGTCCGATGCGCGGCCGCAGATTGTCAGGGGCTGAAACGATGAATGAGCGTTCAGGGTTTCATGTGAGGTTGATCCGCGGCAAGAAATTCGTGGATGAGGTCTTCGACAATCTCATAAGACCACGGGTAGTGGTGCCGTTCAACTTTCAACAAAGAATGGCACTCGCCCGCGTCGCGCGAATCAGTCTGGAATCGTCGGCCCGTCACCGCTTGCTGCATCGATGTGCGAAAGGGAGGCAATCGTCAATGTCCCGCATGCATGTCGCTCAAATGATGGCAATTGCCGCCGCCGCACTCTGTCTGTCTCTCCCAGGCAACGCTACCGAAGCGAAGAAACTAATCGCTTTCGCGCCGGAGCTCTCTCTCAGAGAGGACCTTGTCTTCGGCGGCACGGAAGCAGGTGAGGCGATCGGCGAGATTGCCGACATCGCATTGGACTCGAGCGAGAACCTCTACATTCTGGACAGCGGATTCAAGAAGATTCACAAGTTCTCCGCGAGTGGTGAGCGAATGCTGGCGTTTGGCGCCGAAGGCGAGGGGCCCGGCGACCTGCAGGGCCCCATCGCGCTGGCCATAGGTCCCGATGACGTGGTCTATACCGCTGGCATGGGTGCATTCGTTAGCGCATTCGATTCGAGCGGCATGGAATTCCCCTGGTTTCATAGACACCTAACAAGCCACACCTCTTGAGGCGCTCTCGAACGCCTCGGGGCTGA
>JADJCK010000008.1 GCA_016703265.1 bacterium | reverse complement strand
AACGGCAGCGGCAAGACGACGTTACGGCGCTGGCCTCGGCCTGCTGCGCCCGCCGGACGGCCGGCGAAGTGACCGTCTTCGGCGAGCGCCCGGACTGCGCGCGTCACCGGATCGGCTACGTGCCCCAGGCGACACCTCGACCCCCTGTTCCCAACCGGCCCGATGTCGTGCTCATGGGACGACTGGGATTGGGCGCGGGGTCGGTCCCTGGCGCCGGCGCGATCGCGACGCGGCGCGCGCTTCCCCTGGCTGAGGTCGGCCGCCGATCACGCCGACCGTCATTTCGCCTCGCTCAGCGGCGGCCAGAAGCAACGCACGCTGATTGCGCGCTCGCTTGCGGGCGAGCCGGAATTGCTGCTGCTCGACGAGCCGACAGCCGGCCTCGACGCCCACGTCGAGGAAGGCTTCTTCCTCTTCTGGAGACGCTGAACCGCCGCCTGACCATCGTCATGGTCTCGCACGACCTCGGCTTCGTCGCGGGCTTCGTCAAGAGCGTCATCTGCGTGGGCCAGAAGGTGGTCGTACACCCGACGAGCGCGATCACGGGCCAGGTCATCGCCGACCTCTACGGCGCCGAGATGCGCATGATCCGCCATGACCACCGCTGCAGCGAGGAGGGCCACCAGTGCTGACGCCGGCCTTCCTCGGCCCCTGGCCGCCCACTCGTTCCTGCAGTATGCACTGCTGGGCGGCCTGCTGGTGGCCATCCCCTGCGGAACGTCGGCAGCTATGTGGTCATCCGGCGCATCAGCTACATCGCCGGGCCATCTCCCACACGGTGCTGGCCGGGTCTCGGCCTGGTGCAGTACCTGCGGGTGGTGCATGGCATGACGTGGCTGTCGCCGCTGGCCGGCGCGGCCGCCGCCGCACTCGTCTCGGCCCTGGTCATCGGCTGGGTCAGCCTGCGCCTGCGCCAGCGTGAAGACACCGTCATCGGCGCGGTCTGGGCCGTGGGCATGGCCGCGGGCATCGTCCTGATCAGCCTGACGCCCGGCTACGCGGCCGATCTCATGAGTTACCTGTTCGGCAACATCCTCATGCTTACGCCGCGCGACCTTCTACCTGATCGCGGCGCTGGCGTGGCGGTGCTGGTCGGCCGCGCTCTTCCGCAAGCAACCGCCGCCGTGTGCTTCGACGACGAGTTCGCCTCGCTCCGCGGCGTGCGCACGGCACGCTACCATTTCCTGCTGCTGGGCCTGACCGCACTGACGGTGGTCGTGGTGTCGGTGGTCGGCATCATCATGGTCATCGCGCTGCTCACGCTGCCCGCCGCCACGGCCAACCACTTGACCAGGCGCCTGTCGCATGATGATCGTCGCGGCGCTCTTCTGCGCCGGGACTGACGGCGGCCGGGCTGGCGCTCAGCTACGGGCCCGACCTGGCCGGCGCGGCGACGATCCTGTTGACCCGGCGCCGTCTGTTTCACGACTGCCCTTTTCAAGCGCGCTGACGCGGCTCGCCTCTCCGCCACTGGATGTCTGCCGATTCCGCTTGCCCGCAATGCGTTATGTCGCTATACAACATAACGATTGCCGCCCGTGCCCGACCGTCTGGAGGAGCCCGTGCCGCCACGCCGCAAACCCGAAACAACCTCGCCTTCCCCGACCGGGCGCGGCCGCCGCTGGGACCATCTCGAGCTGCTCGAGCGGATCGATCGCGAGGGTTCGATCACGGCGGCGGCGACGGCCATGGGCATGAGCTACAAGGCCGCCTGGCAGGCGGTCGAATCGCTGAACAACCGTGTCGGGCAGCCGCTCGTCGAACGGCAGGCCGGCGGCGCCCACGGCGGCGGCACCTCGCTCACGGCCTATGGGCGGCGCGTGGTGGCCACGCTGCGCCGTCTCGACGACGAGCGGCGGCACATCCTCGAGCGCCTGTCCTGTTCGCACGCCGATGACGAGGACTTCGAGCACTTCTACCGGCTGCTCCGGCGATTCGACCTGCAGACGAGCGCCCGCAACCAGTTCCTCGGGCATGTGACCGGCCTCACGCGCGGCGCCGTCAATGCGGAAGTCACGCTGGACCTCGGCGGCGGGCAGGAGCTGGTGGCGGTCATCACCAACGAAAGCGTCGGGCATCTCGGCCTGGTTCCCGGAAGCGAGGCCTTTGCGCTGGTGAAGGCCTCGTGGGTCATCCTGGCGCCCGATGACGGCCTGCGGACCAGCGCCAGGAATCGCCTGGCGGGGACGGTCGCGCAGTGCCGTCGCGGCGCGATCAACAGCGAGATCATCCTCGAGTTGCCGGGCGGTCGCACCATTGTCGCCGTTGTCACCAATCGGAGCGTCGAGGATCTGGGACTGGTGGTGGGCACGCGCGCCTGCGCGTTGATCAAGGCCTCACACGTCATCCTGGCCACGACGGGAGAGTCCATTCGAAGAGAGAAGCCAGCATGGGCCTTCGCCAGTACCTCTCGCGCGTCACCGCCAGCCTGGTCCTCGCGGCGGTCACCATGGCCGTGCCGCTGTCGGCGCACGCCGACGACGTGCCGGCCGCCGTCGCCGCGAACTTCGCCGCGCCGATGAAGGCGATCGCTGCCGCGTTCACGGATGCCACAGGGCACCACGTGGTCGTTTCCACCGGCGCCACCGGCGCCCTCGCGGCCCAGATCGCCAACGGCGCGCCCTTCGAGGTGTTTCTTGCCGCTGACGCCGCCACGCCGGCCAGGCTGGAGACCGACGGACTTGCGGTGGCCGGTACGCGCCGGACCTACGCCGTGGGCCGCCTGGCCCTGTGGTCGGCGAAGGAGGGCTTCGTCGATGCGACGGGCGCCGTCCTCGGCACCGGCGTCTTCGCCCATCTCGCCATCGCGAACCCGAAGCTCGCCCCGTACGGGGCGGCTGCCGTGGCGTCGCTGCGCGAGCTCGGCCTCCTGGCCGCCATCGAGCCGCGGCTCGTGCAGGGCGAGAACATCGCCCAGGCCTTCCAGTTCGTTGCCAGCGGCAATGCTGAACTCGGCTTTGTCGCCCTGTCGCGAGGTCTGGCGCGACGGCCGCTTCACCTCCGGCTCGGGCTGGGTCGTTCCTGCCGAGCTGCACGAGCCACTGGGACAGGACGCCGTACTGCTGGCCAGGGCGCCGCGCGACCGGCGGCAAGAGCGCTGCTCGATTTCCTGCACGGCGGTCAGGCGTGCGCGTGATGCGTTCGTTCGGCTACGAACCGGCCCCGGAGGCGAGCGGTGCTCTCTCCCGCTGACCTGGCCGCGCTCGGCCTGACGCTCAAGCTGGCTGCGGTCACCACCGCCATTCTCCTGGTGATCGCCACGCCGGCGGCGTGGTGGCTGGCGCGCACACGTTCACGCTGGCAGGCGATGGTCTCGGCAGTGGTCGCCATGCCCCTGGTGCTGCCGCCGACCGTCCTGGGGTTCTACCTGCTGCTGTTGATGGGACCCAACGGGCCGGTGGGGCGCCTGACCGAAAGCCTGGGCCTGGGCCTGCTGCCGTTCACCTTCGCGGGACTCGTGGTCGCATCGGTCGTCTACTCGCTGCCTTTCGTCGTCCAGCCGCTGCACACCGCCTTCTCCGCAGTCAGCGAACGCCAGCTGGAAGCGGCTGCGACCCTGCGGGCCTCGCCCCTGGATACGTTCTTCAGCGTCGTGCTGCCGCTGGCCCGTCCCGGCTACCTGACAGCCGGCGTGCTCGGGTTCGCCCACACGGTGGGTGAGTTCGGTGTCGTGCTCATGATCGGCGGCAACATTCCCGGCGTGACCCGCGTGGCGTCGGTCCAGATCTACGACCATGTCGAAGCCCTGGAGTACGGCGAGGCGCATGGACTGGCCGCGTGGCTGGTCGGCTTCTCGTTCCTGGCGCTGCTGCTGCTCTACGGGCTGCAGCGAAGGCGGGGTCCGGCATGAAGGAAGTCGGCGACATCACCGTGCGCCTGCGCCGCTGAACGGCCGGGATTCTCGCTTGACGTCGATCTCGCCCTGCCCGGGCGCGGCGTCACGGCGCTGTTCGGCCCGTCGGGCGCGGGCAAGACAACGCTGCTGCGATCCATCGCCGGCCTTGAGGCCGGCGTGACCGGAGCCGTGGCGGTCAACGGCGAGGTCTGGCAGGACTCCGCGCGCCGCATGTGGCTGCCGCCCCACCGGCGCCGGGTCGGCTTCGTCTTCCAGGACGCCGACCTGTTCACGCACCTCGACGTGCGTGGCAACCTCGCCTACGGCGAGCGCCGCGCGCGCGTTGCGGCCCCCGCCCGCCACCGCGACGAAGTCATCGAACTGCTCGGGCTGGGCGCCCTGCTCGACCGACGACCCGCCACGCTCTCGGGCGGCGAGCGCCGGCGTGCGGCCATCGCCCGCGCGCTGCTGGTCGAGCCCGCCGTGCTGCTGCTCGATGAACCGATGGCCGGTCTCGACGCCGCCCGCCGGCACGAGATCCTCCCCTGGCTCGAGCGCCTGCACCGCCAGGCGGCGCTGCCGATCCTCTACGTGACCCACGACGTCGACGAGGTGGCGCGGCTGGCCGATCACCTGGTGGTGATGGCGTCCGGCCGGGTCGCGGCCGCCGGCCCGCTCGGCCAGGTGCTGGCGCGACTCGACCCGCCGTTGCCTCTCGGCGACGAGGCCGGCGTCGTGCTGGAAGCCGTGATCGGCATGCGCGACGAACCGTGGCATCTCTGTCGCGCCGACTTCACCGGCGGCGGCCTCTGGCTGGCCGACCGGGGCAAGGCGGCAGGCAGCCGGGTGCGGGTGCGGGTCCTGGCCCGCGATGTGAGCCTCGCGCTCTCGTCGCCACAGGGAAGCAGCATCCTCAACGCGCTGCCGGGGCTGGTCGACGGCATCGTCGACGATTCCCACCCGGCGCTGGCCCTGGTGCGGGTGCGCCTGGGCGAAACCGCGCTGCTGGCCCGCGTCACGCGACGATCGGTGGCGGCGCTCGGGCTGGAGCCGGGCAGCGCGGTCTGGGCCCAGGTGAAGTCGGCGGCGGTGATGGATTAGCGCACCGGCAAGCGGAGGACGGGCAGCACATGAAGAAGGGGTCACCCGCGGCGACCCCTTCCCACGGCAGCGCGGCACGGGCCGCGCGATCAACTGGTGGAGGCGGCGGGAATCGAACCCGCGTCCGTAACCGGCGCCCCGCCGGCATCTACATGCTTAGTCCCCTGTTAATTTAACCCTCAGGATGGCCAGGGAACGTGCCAACCATCAGGCTAGTCCCTCTAAAAGTCTCGTCCGTCCGCCAGGGACCTGCTTCTGGACCAGACACCGGAAAACGGCTCCCATTGGGCCAGTCCGGCGACCCCCCGACCGGGAACGGGCTACTTAATTAGGCAGCCAGTGCGAAGTTGGCTTCGTCACTTGTTTTTTTCCACCGTTTAACGAGATAGGCGGGATCTCGGCATGCAGCCAACGGTCCTCCGACCACGTCGAGACCAATTCGCCCCCACGAGCCAGAAATCGTTGCAGCGTACCCACCAGTGGTGCGCTTTATTCAATATAGCATGCGAAGGCGCGCCCGGCCAACGCCAAGCGCGCCCCCGGCTGTCGCTTGCTGCCCGCCCGGAATAAGTCCGTCTTCAACAATTTCAGGTAGGCGCCCAGGTCCCGGCAGTTCTCGAAGTCCCAGGTGGCCTCGATGACGCGGTCCTGCGCGGCCTTGTCCAGCACGCCGCCGGCATTGGCGCGGAACTTCGCGACCAGCTCGTCGTCGCTGAGCGGGTTGCGCGGGCTGCCCTGGCGTGGTCGACCGTCTTGGTGAACGTGCGCCCATCCCCGGTCGTCAGGGTGGCGATGGCGCGCTTGGTACCCGCGAACATGGCGTCGATCCCGGCATTGGCCACGACCTTGATCTTCGGCAGCAGCGCCCGGATCCGCGGGTCGAAGAGCTTCTCCTTCTCGAAGCTCTTCGGGTAGACGCCGCCGTCGGCCGCCACCGCCGCCAGGCAGTAGGGCAGGCTGTGGTCAGCCGTCTCCTGGTCTGCGGATCGTACTTGCTCGCGTCGCTGAGGATGTCGGCGCCGCGCGTCGTCGTCTGGATGTGGATGGACGCCAGGTCCTCCGCCTTCAGCCCGTTCTCCTGCATCGCGCCCAGCACGGCCGACATCGGCTGGTGCGTCAGGGCCTCGGTCGGGAAGGCCTTGTAGCCGCAGCGGCGGATCATCGGCGGCTGCGTGCCCAGGCCGTCGAGCAGGATCTCCGGCTTCAGCTGCACATTGTGGATGACGTGCTGGAAGCCCTCCTTGCCCTCGATGACCTCGACCGGGCCCTCGTAGCCCTCGGCCGCCATCTGCGCCGCCAGCACCGCCACTGCGTGGCCAGCGGGTCGGCGGTGTTCTTCATGTTCGTCAGGTGACCGGCCACGACACCGCCCAGCGTGACGTGGCTGCTGCCGCTGATGCCTGCGGCCGCCACCAGTTGGTCGACACCCAGCCCGTACATGCGACCGGCGACGAACGGGCTGACGCACTGCGTCAGCGTCGCATGGTGCCAACCCACCTCGCGCACGCCGGGGAAGCAGGCCAGGCACCACCGAGTTCCAGCTCGTAGGCGATCATGATGCCGACGATGGCCTCGCGACCGTCGCGCCCGCAGGCCTTCGGCCGGCCACAGCGCGCCGACGATGATGTCCGAGGGACGGCTCGGGTCCTGCTCCGAGAAGATGTCGTTGTAGTCGAGCGCGCGGATCAGCAGGCTGTTCATCAGCGATGCGTTCGCGGCGTTCGTCTTCTCGCCGGTGCCGATCAGCGTGGCCTCGGGCGTGCCGCCCTGCCGGCGGATGAAGCGGTACATGGCGGCCATGTCCGGGTTGCGCACGGCGGCCAGGGCGCAGCCCACCGAGTCCAGCAGGAAGCGCTTGGCTTCCTTCACGTCGTCGGCGGGCAGGTCGTCATAGCGCAGGCCTACGGCGTACTCGGCCATGCGGCGCGTCAGGCTGGGGCGGGCAGCGGTGCTCATGGTGCTCCTTGCGTGGTGAGGGTACTTGTTGGCCTGGGAATTCGAACATCTGGCGAATCCGGGTGGTCAGTCCTCGCCGGCCATGGGCAACTGCTGCCCGCCGGCCACCTCGATGTCGTCGGCGGCCACGATCACGGCGTCGAGCAACCGCTCCACGCGCACGCCGGTGTTCTGCTGGTTGAGCACCGTCAGCGCGCGATTCCAGCCGTCGAGCCAGGCTTCCAGACGCGCGCGCTGCCCGGCGTCGCCGCCGAACCGCAGCACCAGGTCGAGGTCGCTTTCGGCCGAGGCCCGCCCGTCGGCGACCGAACCGCGCCGGTGCACGGCGACCACGCCGCTCGTGGCCGGATCCAGGCCGCGCGCCAGCTCCTCGGCCACCTGCCGGCGCCAGCGCGCATGCCGCAGCGGCGAGCCCGCACCCGTGGCGCCGCGTCCGACACCGGGCCCCCGCCGTTCACCGGGCTCCTCGAGGACGGCCAGCGCGTGGTCAAGGTCGGCATTCTGGTAGATGCGCAGCACGCGCCCGTGCGAAGCCGCCGGGATGTCGATCACGCGCACGCAGTGCTCGAGCGGCGCATGGTCCGGCAGCAGCTCGGCCAGGCGGTTGGGCGCCGTCAGGAGGAACTCCTCCTGGAAAACAACGCCCGGGTCGTCGGGATAAAGGGGCAGGTAGCGGATCCCCGCCTCGACCAGGTCCTGGAAGAAATGGGTCCCGAAGCTGAGGTCGGGCACATAGTCGCCGCGCCGGCGCGCCACCTCGACCAGCATCGCCGTGTTGTTGATGTCGGCGTAGGTCACCGAGACGCCCAGCTTGATGTCCCCGCGGCTGCCCCAGCGCCCCGGCCCGATCAGCACGAACGAGCGCTTCCGCAGGAGGCCGTTGAGCGCGCCGACCACGCGGCCGACCTGGGCCATCGTCTCGCGGTCCGGCAGGGCCGTGTACGCTTCCGGCACCACGTACACGACGTGCGTGATGTCCGGCACCTGGCCGTTCGAGACGAAACGGTTCGCGGTGAACAGCACGTCCTCGGGACTGACGTCGTGCGGGATCACCGACGGCGCCGTGTCGCCCGACATGGCCTGCGGCCGGCACTGCACCAGGTAGAAATCCTTGCCGTCATGGGCAAACTCGATGTCCACCGGCGACTGCAGGTACATCTCCAGCGTCTTGAGCAGGGCCTGCACGCGCGGCATGAAGTCGGTGCCGTCCAGCAGGCCGCGCATGTCGGCCACCAGGTCTTCCTTGGTGGGATCCATCATCATCTTCTGGACCTGCTGCAGGTGACCGCCCCGCAGCACGGAGAAGACGCGGTCGACCATCGGATACTCGTCGCCGAACTCCTTCAGCAGCGCATCCAGGTCGACGGTCTCGAATTCGGCGGTCTCCAGGTTGATGACGTCAGCGCGGCGCGGGCTGTAACGCAACGTCTCCTGCAGCGTGGCGTGCGCCCTCAGGCCTCTGGCCCGGCACCGCCAGCACCGGGAAGTCGTCGCCCACGCGATCGACCGCGCGCGTGCCCAGCCCGGGCACCAGGCGGATCAGGCCGTCCTCGCGCCGGATGCGCGGCGACCAGCGGAACTCGTTCAGGCTGAAGGCGACACCGGCGAACGCGGGGAGCCAGTAGCGCCCGACCCTGGTGCCGACAACCTCCTGGATGAGGATGCCCATTTCCTCGACGAATTCCTGCAGGCCGCGCTCGCGCCGGTACTCGATCGGGTCGGGCCCGAGGATCGAGGCCCACACCTCGGCCACCGCGTCCTGGAGCGCGGAAAGACGTTCCTCGCGCGTGCCGCAGTTGGGCAGGAAGAGGCTCTTGTACTTGCCGGAAAAGGCCGTCCCGAAGCGGTCCTCGAGCAGGCTCGAGCTGCGGATGATCAGCGGCACGTCGCCGAAGTAGTCCAGGGCCCGCGCCAGCCCTTCCACCAGTTCCGGCGGGAACGGGCTGTTCATGAACAGCTGCACCATGTTCGGGTACTCGCGGCGGACCTGGCTGATGTCCTTGTACTTCTGGTCCATGACATCGTCGAGGTCGTTCAGCCGGATGAAATCCATGATGACGTCCGAGACGACGTGCCAGGTGCGGGGCGTCTTGATGTCGCCGACACCCAGCTCGCGGGCCTCCGGCTGCTCGAGGATCCAGCCGGCGAGCAACAGGCCCGAGGCCTTGCCTCCCAGCTTGCCGTAGCAGCCGCGCGTCATGATGACGCGATCGAGCAGATCGTGGAAGTCGGTGATCCGCGCCACTTCCTTGGCCACGTTGATGTAGTCGAGCTGTTCGGTGAGGAAGCGCTGGATCAGCGACACGCGCAGGCTCTTGAGCGTGCTCGGCGCCAGGCCGCTGCGCCCGCGCAGGACGTCGTTGTAGCGCCTGATGGCTTCGGCGATCTCCGGCATGGTGCTGCGCGGATCTGCGACGACGGTGCCGAAGAAGCTGGCCTCGTCCTCCTTGAGCCAGCGCTGCAGCCGTTCGGAGATCTCCTCGTCCGGGATGTACCGCGCCGCCAGTTCGAACGGCGCACCGGTCATCAGCGGGAATGCTCAAGGGGCACGCGTGCCCCCGGCTTCTTGCTCAGGCCGTGTTGCCCGCTTCCGGCGGGGCGCCCCTCGCGCCGGGCCGGGCCGGCCGGGCCGGCATCCACCTCGGCCAGCATGACCTGCGCCTCGCTCAGGCCGATCGAGCAGAGGTGGTTGAGCATCTTCCTGGAAACGCGAACGAACTGCCGGCCGCGACCCTGGCGGATCACTTCCAGCAGTTCGCGCCACGGCACGACCGCGAACGCGCGGCGGAGTCATCAGGCTGCCCGCCGCGCGCCTTGTCCATGCTAGACCCAGCCGCGGCTGCGGCAGGCCGCCGCCACCCGGTTCACGGCCACCACATAGGCGGCATCGCGCATGTACAGCTTCTGCTTGCGTGCGAGGTCGCTGACCGAGTGGTACGCCGCGGTCATCTTGGCGTCCAGCTTGTTCAGCACGTCGTCGCGGTCCCAGAAGTAGTTCATGTTGCACTGGACCTGCTCAGGTAGCTGCAGGTCACGCCGCCGGCGTTGGCCAGGAAGTCGGGAATCACGAAGATGCCGCGCTTCGACAGCACCGCGTCGGCCTCGGGCGTCGTCGGCCCGTTCGCGCCCTCGACGACCAGCTTCACGCGCTTGTTGATCTTCTCGACGTTGGCGCCGGTGATCTGGTTCTCGATCGCGGCCGGGATCAGGATGTCCACTTCGCGATCCAGCCAGGCCTCGCCCGGCAGGATCTCGTAGCCCAACTCGCGGGCCTTGGCCGGATCGATGCCGCCAAAGCGGTCGGTGATCGCCTGCAGCTGCGCGAGGTCGACACCGGCAGCCTTGAAGTACGAGACCGACTTCTGCTCGGCCTGGTTCCAGCTCGACACGCAGACGACCTTGCCGCCCATGCGGGTGTACAGCTCGATCGCGTACTGCGCCACGTTGCCGAAGCCCTGCACGCTGGCGGTCGTGCTCTTGACGTCGACCTTCATCTCGGTGAGCGCTTCACGCAGGCAGTAGACGCAGCCGTAGCCGGTCGCCTCGGTGCGGCCCAGGAGCCGCCCATGCCCACCGGCTTGCCGGTGATCATGCCGGTAGCGCGCCGCCGCGGGATGGTCTCGAACTCGTCGAGCATCCACGGCATGTGCTGCGGGTTGGTCATCACGTCGGGGGCGGAACGTCTTCCACCGGGCCGACAAAATGTTCGTCATCTGCCGCAGCCCAGCCGCGGCAGAGATCGCTTCCCGTCACGCGCGCTCAGGTTGTGCGGATCGCAGATGACGCCGCCCTTGCCGCCGCCCAGCGGAATGTCCGCCACGGCGCACTTCCGTGTCATCCACATCGCAGGCGCCCGCACCGTGTCGACGGTCTCCTGCAGGTGGAGCGATGCCGCCCTTGTCCGGGCCGCGCGCGTCGCTGTGCTGCTGGACGCGGAAACCCTCGAACACCTTGACGTTGCCGTCGTCCATGCGGACGGGAATGCTAAGTGGAATTCGCGCAACGGGCTGCGCGGCGGTGGCGGCGAGGTGCCCCGGACGAAACTTTCGATGGGGTCGGCGCTCTTGTCGAACTGGGCGCGGGCCATCTGGAAAATGGGTTGAACGAAGCGTCGTGAGCCATCCTAGTCACCCCGTGTTGAAGCCTGGGCGCATCAGGCCGCGCCCTGTGCCGTAATGCCGGAAAAATCGCGGTCGGCGGCGGCGCAAGCAAGGAGAATCAGATGCTTTCGGACGCCCTTCCCGGTCCTGTTTCCGCGGGCCCGCCCCCGCCCTCCCCGGCATCCGGGCGCAGCACGATACCCCGTCGCGAGCGCCCGTCGATCAGCACCGTCAGCGGCGCGGCCAGGCGCAGGTGCCGGGTGTAGTGCCCCTGTCCGGCCGCCGGCTGCCCGTCCAGCCAATCCCAGTCCAGCGCCCGCCGCCAATCCTCGGCCACGGTCAGGTACCCCACCTGGAAGCAGGTCAGGTTCTGGAAAAGTGCGAGCCCTGGGGGGCGTCACCACGAAGTCGGCGAGCCAGGTTTCGACGATCACGCGCGCCCTGGAATCTGGTCCCAGCGCACGGGGATCCCCCGAGCCAGCGGTCCGCGCTGCCCCAGCGTCCGGGGCCGATCATGCAGGTGCGGGCGTTTTCCGCCACGAGCTGCAGGTTGTGCTGGGCGATCTCGGCGGCCACCTCGCGGGTGTGGGGCGCGGTCGAACCCCGGCCCGCGGCACGTAGAGGATGTCGCCGATGCCGCGGATGCGGCCGTTGCCCAGGGCGCTCGCTGAGGCCAGCGGTCTGCTCCGGGTCGCCGTCGTCCGGCGGACCGCTTGTGCCTCCTGACCGGATGCCATCGGGCGGATCTGGAGAAACCCGAACTCGTGCGGGTTTGGTGCCCGTCGCCCATCCACCGCGAACTCGATTTCGACCGGGCCGGCGGTGCCTTCCTGCGCGGCTCAGATCGAGGAGCAGGCGCGTGACTCGGCCAGCGGAAGGGGTTTGCTCTTGAGCACGGCGGCAAACGAGACCAGTCGGGCGCCCTGGGCGTTCGATGCCGTCGTAGAGGTGTCAGTTCTCGGCGGAGTAGCGCCGCCGATGGCGCCAGCGTGCCGTCGCGTTCCGCCTCGTCAGGTCCAGCAGCAGGTGGTTGGCCTCGGCGTGGGCCGTGGGATAGCCTCGGGGCGGCTCGTGTCGAGGGCGAAGAAGTTGCGCTGCGATGTGGTGCAATCGTCGTTCAGGGTGGTGAACTGCGGCAGCGCCTCCGGATGATTTGGGAAAACGTCAGGTGCCTGTCCACCCTCGACCACCATTTGCGCCCAGGGCCAGCGCCACGTCGCCCTCCTCGGGCTTCATGTTGCCCGTGGGATAGGAGTTGTACGAGCAGGCCCACGCCCGAGAAGTGCGGATAGAACCGAGTGGTCGTGCTGGCGTCCGACCAGCTGTTGCAGGATCACCGCCATCTTCTCCTCCTCGACCTGCTGCCCGGTGGCGTCGAGGGGCAACAGCTCTTGGCCTGGTGGAAGGTGGAGGCGTACACGCGTTTGATGGCGTCGCCGAGCTGGTCGAGGCGCACCGCCAGATCGGGGTGGCTGTTGGGCAGCATGTGCGTGACGTAGATGCCGGCAAAGGGCTGGCCTTGGGAATCTTCGAGCAGGCTGCTGGAGCGCACCGCGAGCGGGTGGCGCACTGCGAGGAAGGCGTCGAGATCGTGGGTGATTTCGCGGGAGTTTGTGCGGCCAGAAACAACTGGGTGATTGCGGTCGTCAGGCGTCCTCGACCGCAAGACGCGCGGAGGCCCGTCGTCGAAGAACGCGGTCGAAGACGTCGGTGCCGAGACGATGCGGTTGTTGGGCACGCATGATGGTCCACGCCGGGGATGCGGTCGCGGATGCGTAGCCGTGCATGAGCGAATTGATGAAACGCCAGGCCGCGGGCCTTGCCGCCGATCGAGCCGCTGCCGATGCGGGTGAAAGCGTTGACCACGTCGAACTTGGCGGGCGAGAAATCGGTGATGACGCCGGCCTGGTGTTTGTCGCGGAACTCGCCGAGCGAGCTGATGAGGTAGCGGCGGATCGCCTCGAGGTCCGGGAAATCCGTCACCTTGACCGGCTGGATGCGCGCCGCGAGTTCGAACTCGGTGCGGGCCATCAGCCAGTTGCTGAAATGGTTGTGCTGGGCGTGGAAGGCGACGGATTCGGCGGGCACGCGGGCGAGGGTTTCCTCGAGGTCGCGCAAGTCGCGGGCGCGGCCGACCTCGAAGCCGTGGGGGTCGCGGAAAATGAAGTCGCCGAAGCCGAGGTTGGAGAGGATGAAGTCGCCGCAAGTCGCGCAGCAGGGTTGCGCGACTTCTTGATGATGAAGCCGGCGTTGAGGGCCTGGGCGTCGGCCTCGTAAGATCGCCGTTGGAAGATTGCAGGAGGGTCGGCAGATGCGGATCCTGGTCGCGGATCGGTTGGGCGAACTCGAGCCCGGCGCGCTGCGGGGCTCGCCCTTTCGCGAGAAGCGCCTGTCGACGACGACGCCGAGCAGGTTGGTCTGGTAGCTCGAAGAGATCCCAGGCCTCCTCGAACGTTTCCGCCAGGAGGATGCGCGGGCGGGCGCGCATGCGCAGCAGGCGGTGCATCAGGTTTACGCCGTCGGCGATGAGCGCCTGGGTCAATTTCATCAACTCGGTGTAGATGAGCGGCAGGTACGTGGAATAGAACCGAACCGAGTTCCTCGACGAGCAGGATGCACGCACGTCACCGACCGCGTGTCGTGGGCCACGTTCCGCTCGTCCTCGCAGCACTTGGTGATCGCCAGCAGCAGGCGCACATCGCCGTTCCATGCGGAAATAGCGGTCGATGCAGCCCTGGCTGTCGAATCCTGCAGGTGCTGCAGCTCGCGCGCGGGCTGAACGCCAGCGTGTGGATGGCACCTCCGCCGTCCGGCTGCGGATGCGGCGTCCAGTTCGGCGGCCGACATGTCGCCCAGCGGGTCATCGTCACCACGAGGTCGTAGCGGTGGGCCTCGAGCAGCTTGACGGCCTCGTCCGCTGGCCGCGCGGGCCACGTGGGGCGGGTAGCTTAGGTTCAGCTCGCGGTACTCGCTCAGCAGCGGCTCGGTGAGCCGCCCGCCTCCTCGAGGTGGCAGGCGTCTACTGCGACGCGACCAGGAGGATCTCCTGGACGCGGTAGGCGATCAGGTGCCCGAAGCCCGGAACTCGTGCAAGTGCGGGGCCCCCGGCGCTGTTGTTCGGTTCGGTTCGCATGGCGCATACCCTACCCGATCAAGGCCTCCCCGCCAACCGGCTTCCGCCGGCACCGGGAAAAGCGACGGGCCCCGGGTCAGCTTCCCCGGCCCGCCGTGTCGGGAGACCTTCCCCCCTGCTACGGGTGGAACTCAGCCTGGGGCCTGGATCTCGCCGCCCCAGTTGATCAGGTGTTGGTCTGCCGCCGCATGTAGGTCTTCCAGCAGTCCGAGCCGCTCTCGCGCCCGCCGCCGGTCTCCTTCTCGCCGCCAGCAGTGACTCCGCCGATCTCGGCGCCGCTGGTGCCGATGTTCACGTTCGCGATGCCGCAGTCCTGCCCTCGGCGCTGAGGAACCTCGCCCCCTCGCGCCGGGCTGTCGGTGTAGATCGAGCTGCTGAGGCCCTGCGGCACGCCGTTGTGCTTGGCGATGGCGTCGGTCAGCTTGCGGTACTTCATCACGTACACGATCGGTGCGAAAGTCTCGGTCTGGACGATCTCGGCCTCGTTCTTCAGCTCGATGATCGTCGGCTGCACGAAGGTCGGCACGCCGAACGGCATAGCACCTTGCCGCCGTAGGACCTTCCCGCCGGCCCTGCTTCTTCGCGGCCTCGATCGCCTTCATGAAGTCGGCAACCGCGCCTTCGTCGATCATCGCCCCCATCAGGGTCGCCGGATCGAGAACGGATCACCATGCACGCGCTTATGGTTGGAGATCGCTTCTGCAGGAACGCGTCGTACACCTTCTCCTGGATGATCAGCCGACGGGTGCTGGTGCAGCGCTGCCCGGCGGTGCCCACAGAGACCGAAGAACGCGCTGGGCCGGGGCGCAGGTCAGGGTCGGCCTTCTCCGAGATGATGATGGCGTTGTTGCCGCCCAGTTCGAGGATGCTGCGGCCGAGGCGTTCGCCGATGATCCCGCCGATGCCGCCCCATCTTTGTCGAGCCCGTGGCTTATCAGCGGCAGATCGTGGTCCTGATCATGATCCCGCCCACGGTCGAACCCTTGCCGATCACGACGCAGGTGAGCCCGGCGGGCAGGCCGTTGGCTGGAACACCTCGTTCGCGATGTTCCCGCAGGCGATCGCGCTAGGGGGGGTCTTGCTCGGGGGCTTCCACAGCACGCTGTCGCCCGCAGGCCATTGTGCCAGGGCCGAGTTCCAGCCCACACCGCCACCGGGAAGTTGAAGGCGCTGATCACGCCGACCACGCCCGGGGATGCCGCTGTTCCATCATAGCGGTGGCGCGGGCGCTCGCTCTGCAGCGTGGAGCCGCTCAGCGGCGCTCAGCTCCACCGCGTAGTCGCAGATGTCGATCATCTCCTGCACTTCGCCGTGACCCTCTGTCAGGATCTTGCCCATCTCCGGCGCTGACCAGCGCACCGAGCATGTCCTTCTTCGCGCGCAGCGCATCGCCGAACTGGCGGATGATCTCGCCACGACGGGGAGCCGGCAGCATGCGCCAGGTGACGAACGCTTCCTCGCAGCCTTCGCTGACGCGCTCGTAGTCGGCCGGGTCGGCCTGCTCGATGCGCGACAGCACTTCTCCCGTGGTCGGGTTCTGCGACACCAGGAGTCGCCGCTGCCGGCGAACCACTCGCCGCCGCAGTTGGCGCCCTTCATGCGCGGAGGGCCGAGGGCCTTGAAGATGCGGTTCTTGTTCAGGGTCGGTTCCGTCTTTGGCTTATGTCCAGATTCCCCCTCGTTGGAGCACGACCCGCAGCACGCGGCCGTCAGCGGTTCAGCAGTCTTCCGTCTCTTCCGGCATTCCGATCCCCAGCGCCTCCAGCTCGTGGAGCACCGGGTCGTGGATTTCCGGCACCACCGGACGCAGCACACCCCGTACACTGATGCTCCTTCGAGCACCAGGCAAGCGCGCGACCGCCGCCGGCAGCGAAACTGTCGGGCCATCGCCGGTCCCGTCCCGCTCTCCGCAGGCCACCAGACGCGACGTGGTGCGCTGGCCGGCGTGGCCGCGGTCTTCCAGAGGAACTCGTGGAACATGACCACCATGTCCTGCTCGCCGGGCCGGCAACAGAGCTTCTCGAGCATCGCGTCCCCGAGCAATCCAGCGGCGACCGCGGACCGGCCGGCAGCGGCGTCTCGTCGCCCAGCCCGAAGCCAGGCTGGTTCGCCGCCGGCATTACCGTCGGCCCTGTCGAGCTTCGCCGTCGCCGCCGCGCGGACGTCGGTGCCCGCGCGCGGCGCCCAGCAGCGATCAGCACGTAGGCACACGGGTGGTCCCGCCGTGCGCGGCTGGTCGTCGAGCAGGCCCGACCGGCCGAACGCGTGCAGCGTCTGGCACCAGCCCTTGTTGCGCAGCGTGCCGCGGAACAACGTCTGCGGTGTCGGCCGGCAAGCCATGTAGGCCTGCGGTCCACCGCGAGTCGCGGTAGGCGATCTCCTCCTTCGCCCACGCCCGGCACGGTGCGACATGGTGGTCGAACAACAGAGCTGTCGGGGGCACGTCAACCTCCGGCCCTCCCGGAAGTAGCGGGCCGCCTTGCCGGCCAGGCCATCAGGGACGCCGCGCGGCTCCACGAGAACTTGTAGCCCAGCGGGTTGTCGTTGGCGTCGGGCGCAGGCAGGCCGCCGCACCACGATAGGAAGCTGGTGACCCGAGTACCGCCGTCGGCGGCACCCGCGTCGATAACCCGCATCGCCGCATGTGGTCGATGCCGGGTCGAGGCCGATTTCGTTGAGGAGTGAGTCGGGCCTGCGCCTGCGCTTCACCGTCCAGTTCCGCCATGGCCGGCGGCCGTAGGATGCGGTGACCAGGTGCTACCCGATTCGCAGGCACAAACCCGCCACCTTCGGGTGGAGGCGTGAACAGGCTGACCGCCAGGTCCGTTGCGGATCAACGCCCAATCCAGCCCCGCGTCGTCGTCCAGGTCGACGGCGCAACGGCGACGCCGTTCTGGTGTCCACCGACCAGCGCTCAGCCTTGCTGACCGTCCGGCTGGTGACGGTGACGCAAGTCGCGCCGGCCTCAAGCAGGTAGCGCAGACCAACGGGCCGGCCACCATGCCGGCCCGTAGGTGAGGATCTTCTCAGATCAGGGCTCCTTTCCTTCGTACTACCTTTCCACCCCCGACGCCGGAGGCCAGGAGCACGAGTAGGAGTACGCGCAGGAGTCGGCGCCGAGCTGCGGTCAGTAAACTCCTCCAGATAACGATAATCCGGGGTCAACTCGCCCGCGGTGCGCGATGCATCGCTCTTAGGGGGCGGCAGCGCCGGGCTCGTCAAACCGCGTTACAGGTCCGTCGCGGGCCAGGGCCGGGATCAATCTCGGCTTAGCACGCGGCTGGAAGTCCTCCGACGACGGTCGCGCGGCGCCTCGCAGGGAGGTTGTCCACGGCCATGATCCACCAGGCCGGGCCCGCTCCGCTGGTCAACAATTCGCCCGTCAACGGGCGTAGACGAAGTTGTCCGGGCAACTTTGGTGAGCGTCGTCAACTCGATTCGCTCGCCGTCGAGTCGCAACTGATGTCGCCGACCACCTGCAGGCGCGGTTGCTTGCAGGACCCCAGTTCGCGCGGGCCCACTTGCGCGTCAGCAGGCAGAGAGTACGGCGTGTCCCAATAGATGGAATTGACGAGCACATCCAGGTGCGGCGGGTGGCGCTCGAAGACACCACGATGATTTTCCGGGCGCTTCGGTAGTAGTCCTGCAGCACAATGCGCTTCGCCGAGCGCGGCTCGACCATGCTCCTCGCCGGAACGTCACCAGGACCCAGCGGTCCCCATGGTCGCTATCCGCCGCGGCGGCGGCGGCGGTTCCTCGACGCGGATCTCGCGGATCGGCAGGCAGGCCAGCATCTCGCGACAACCGGCCGCCACGTTGCCGTACCCAGCCATGCCGATGATGATCGGCGCGCCGTCGTCTTCAGCGGCCAGGCGCGCCGATAGCGTGCGAGTGCGCCTTCATCGAGTCGAGGTTCTCGTAGGAGTGCGCGGGGCAGATCTCCTGCAGCGGCGTCAGGCGAAGCCCTGCGCGGCGAGGCGGCGGCCCAGCGCGGCCAGCGTTTTCGACCATGCCCGCATAGCCGGCATGGAGGCTGAAGAAGATGAGGCGCCGGTTCTGCTCGTTCACGATGCGCTCGTAGTCGATGAGCGTGGCACCGACGTCGAGGATCCGCTGCAACAGGGGGCATGTTGCGGCGCCGCCCCTTGACGGTGTGCGAGAAGAAGGTAGGCCGTGCGTGCCTGCAGCAGGTCGAGCGGCACTTCCTTGACCACGACGACGATCCGCGCGCGTCAGAACCTCGCCCACCTCATGACCGGCGACTACATCCTCTTCATCGCCGTAGACCCGGATGGGCGACGGCTGCCACGACGAAAGCCAGGTCGTGGCTAGCGCAGGAGTCCCGATGTCACCGGGGATCAGGGTGCGGCGCTCC